>QHXD01000159.1:4544-15727 GCA_003223895.1 Acidobacteriota bacterium | reverse complement strand
CCCAACTTTGCTTCGCCTCACGATCGCAGGCGGCAGCTTGTCTTTCATCAACTCACGCAAGATGAATTTCGATTTTGAGCCACGAATCTTCAGCTCCGGTGGAAGCGACAACGCAAACTCGCAGATCCGGTGATCGAGAAATGGCGGACGTACTTCAAGCGCGTGGGCCATACTCATCCGGTCCACTTTGCACAGAATGTCGTCGGGCAGGTAATACTGGAGGTCGAATCTGAGATGCCTTTCGAGTTCAGAACCTCCGGTTATCAGGCCGAGCAATTCTCTCAAGGGCCGGTTTTCCGATTTGAGGAACAACTTCACTTTCTCTTCCTCGGAGAATGTTCCGTTCCAGAAGACGTGCGCTTCGTCCGGATGCATGAATGAGCCCTGGAAGAAACGCTTCAGCTTATATTCGAAGCTGATCTTCTCGTCCGATACCGGCCAATGACGCAGCAAATCGAGTCCTGCCGCCCGAATACTTGCCGGCACTCGACGGAACCAGCGGGCATAACGATCGGCGAGGTAAGTGATGTAGCCGCCGAACAGTTCATCGGCGCCTTCGCCGGAAAGCGCAACGGTGACTTCTCTTCGACTCATTTGGGCCAGGAACCACACGGGCAGCGCACCGGCGTCCGCGCAGGGCTCATCGGAGTAATATGCGAACTGTTCGACAGCATTCCGCAGGTCTACGTCCTCGTTCAGATCAAATTCCGAATGGTCCGTATCGTAACGATTCGAAACCTCGGCAATGTACCGGCTCTCGTCAAAGCTCCGTCCATTAAAAGTAATCGAAAACGTTTTCAGACGGGTCGAAGCTGCCTCGGAGGCGTAATGAAGAATAGTCGACGAATCGATGCCGCCGCTCACCCAAATTCCGATCGGAACGTCCGAGACCAGATGTTCGCGGACCGATTCCTTCAGCAAATAATCCAACTCTTCTTTCGCCTCCTGCAGGCTGCGGCGTCGAATTTCACATGGCGACCGCCAATACGCGCGGAGTCACGTTTTTCCATCGACCCATTCCAGCAGGTGTCCAGGAGGAAGCTTCTCGATGCCCTGGACCATCGTATAAGGAGCAGGAACGTAGTTCAGCCGAAGAAAACAATTGAGTCCATCGACATCGATCTGCCGCTCAACTGCAGGATGTTCGAGGATGGCTTTGATTTCCGATCCAAAGAACAGTTCGGTTCCCGCGCGACAGAAGTAAAGAGGCTTGATGCCGATCCGGTCCCGCGCGAGGACCAAACGCTTTTCGGACTCGGTCCAAAGCGCGAGCGCGAACATTCCTCGCAGGCGGGAAAAGCACCGGATATCCCATTCGCGAAATGCATGCAGTACGACCTCGGTGTCGCTGGAGGAAACGAATCGGTGGCCGGCAGAGCGAAGCTGCTCGCGCAATGAGGCGCAATTATAAATTTCGCCGTTGAATACAAGCGTCGTATTGCCGTCTTCGCTGATAAAGGGTTGGTCGCCGGCTGTGAGATCGATGATCTTCAGTCGTGCCGCCACGAGAGACACTTGTGACGATTCATAGATGCCCTGCTGGTCCGGACCGCGATGGACGAGCGCACGAACGGCGTTGCGGATATAGCTTGGCTCTACTGGACAGTGTTTATGCGTGAAACCGGCGATTCCGCACAAAAGGTCTATTCTCCCAAGAAGAACAGAAGCACCCGGAACTCAGGAGGGAAAATCGAGCTCCGAATGCAAAGGTAATTAGAAGGTGGCGGAGCTGTAGCGGGGGGTCTATGACCGCCGGTATTTCGTTGATTCCAGGAAAAACCGGCGCTCATAAAGCGCCGCTACGGTTGGGTTCAGGTGCGTTTAAGAGTTTTTCCGCAGCCTGTTATATGTTGAAAAATTACTTCCGCCCCAGTCCGGAATTATAGATCAGGAAGTTTCGCGTGCAAACACATTGTGTTCACTACAATCCGATTTCCTTTGACACACACGAATTGCGGGACTTATTTTGCAGGAAATATCCAGGAGACCAAGATGACTAAATTTGCGATTCTATTGGGGTTGTGTGTCGTCTTAGTGATGACGTCACTGCCATTACACGGACATCACGGGACGAACATCTCGTACGACCATGCGAAACCCATTACATTGACCGGTACCGTAACGGAATTCGTATGGCAAAACCCGCATACCCAGGTGTACTTCGACGTTAAGGACGCCAAAGGGAACGTCGTGCATTGGGCCGGCGAAATGAACAGCCCGGGTGTTCTGATCCGGCAGGAAGGCTGGAGCAGGAAGACTTTGAAGGTTGGCGATGAAATCACCGTCACCGTGTTTCACTCGAAAGCCGGTACGCCGGTCGGCGTTGTGAACAAGATGCTGCTCAACGGCAAGGCAATTCTGGACAATCGTGGAGGGCAACAGCAGTGAGGACTTCGATCTTCGTCCTAACCGTGGTATTGCTCTGCTTATCACTGCTCTTGCCGTCCATCGCGTCCGCTCAGCGCACTCCGGACTTGTCCGGCATCTGGTCGGTCGGCGGAGTTCGGACGTTGAGCAACGAGACCCCGCCGATGACTCCTGCCGGTCAGAAGAAGTTCAGCAGCAATAAGCCATCCTACGGACCACGAGCAATCCCACCCGCGCTGGGAAATGATCCAGCCGGAAAGTGCGATCCACTGGGTTTGGTACGGCTCATCTTTTTCCCAAGACCGATGGAAATCATCCAGGTCCCGGGCAGGGTTTTGCAATTCTTCGAATGGAATCACATGTGGCGCACGATCTGGACCGACGGACGAAAACTTCCGGAGGATCCGGATCCACGATGGTTTGGGTATTCGGTGGGGAAATGGGAGGGAGATACGCTCGTTGTCCAGTCCACCGGCTTCGACGACAGAACGTGGCTCGACCAATTCGGTAATCCGTACAGCGATGAAATGCGTCTGGAGGAACGCTGGCGTCGAGTGGGCGACACATTGGAACTCGCGATGACACTCACTGATCCCAAGACGTACACGAAGCCCTGGGTGAGCGAGAAAAAACTGTTCAAGTTACAGCCGAAAGAAGAGATCCGCGAGGAAATCTGTGTGCCATCGGTTGAAGCGGAATTCAACCGCAGAACCAGGGATCCGGCGGCGGGCGTTACGAATAAATAAAAAAACTGGAGCGGCGGTCTATGAAGGTGTGAATGAATTGCCAGGACAGGGTGTTCCCCTCCTGGAACAGGAGGGGTGGCTGCGCCAGTAAGAAAAAGGCGCGAAGCCTCCGAAGCGGCGCAGACGGGGTGGTCATTATGGTAAATGTTGACGTTGTAACGTTATCCGGGACTGACCACCCCGTCTGCGCCCTCATAAGGAGGCTTCGCAGCATCTTCTTGATGGCGCAGCCACCCCTCCTCTCCGAGGAGGGGAACACCCTTCCCTGCAATTCATTCACACCTGTAACGAAAGTGACGCCGTAAGTCTTTTAGATCCGGTCGGCGGTTACTTTCATCTTTCACTTTGAGCCGCGGCTCGTGCCAGTCTTCTATGACCGCCGGCGCTCGTTAGAGCCGCTACAGCAACTAAATGGTGGAGAATCTATGAGCCCGAAAGTGAAGTGTCTTGTGAACATTCTGTTGATCTCTGCCTTCACCTGCACGGCGGCGTGGGGGCAGGCGACAGCCCAGATCAGCGGTACCGTACGAGATCAAAGCAGTGCCGTGTTGCCTGGCGCGGAAATCACCGCGACGCAAACGGAGACGGGGATCGCTCGAAATACCGTCTCCGACGAAACCGGTTCCTTCAATTTGCCGAATCTCGCGCTGGGGCCGTATCGGGTTGAGGTGGCTCTGCCCGGGTTCCGCACCTACGTACAGACGGGAATTGTGCTGCAGGTCAACAGCAATCCTGTGATCAATGCAGTGCTCGAAGTCGGCCAGGTCACCGAGACCGTGGAGGTCCAGGCCAATGCCGCGATGGTGGAAACACGGTCGGTGGGTATCGCTCAGGTCATAGAGAATGAGCGGATCATGGAACTGCCCCTCAACGGACGCAACGTGACGGAATTGATCACGTTGACTGCCGGAGCGGTCCAGGCCGGACTCCCTGCCGCGATGAACTTCGACACAGGCAGATTCATCTCGGTGAATGGCGGGGTTGGCTACGGAGTTTCCTACAATCTGGACGGCGCCCCGCATACCGATCAATATAGCGGCCTCGGCCAGCCATTCCCCTTTCCCGATGCGCTGCAGGAGTTCAAGGTCGAAACCAGCGGCGTGACCGCCCAGAACGGCGGTCAATCCGGAGCGTATGTCAACTCCGTCACCAAATCCGGCACGAACGACTTGCATGGCGACCTGTTCGAATTTGTGCGCAACGATCTGTTCAACGCCACGAACTATTTCGCAGCGGTCGATCCAGTAACCGGAAAGAAAGTCAGGAGCACGCTGAAACGCAACCAGTTTGGCGGTACGCTGGGCGGGCCGATAATGAAGAACAAGCTGTTTTTCTTCGGCGGCTATCAGGGCACCACCACTCGCCAGGACCCGGCCAGCACCAGAGCTTTCGTTCCTACGCCGGCGATGCTCAATGGCGACTTCACCACATTCGCCTCGGCCGCCTGCAACGCGACGGGCGTTGTCAACTTGAGAACTCCGTTCGTGAATAACAGGGTCGATCCATCGTCGTTCAGTAAAGCGGCATTGAACATCGCAAGCAAGCTTCCCGCCGCGACGAACGCCTGCGGCGAAGTCACCTACGGGAACATCAATCACCGGAACGACGGGCAGATCGTGGGCAGGGTCGACTACCAGGCCAGTGCAAAGCATTTACTGTTCGGGCGCTACCTGGCTACCTGGTACAAGGTTGCAGTTCCATACGATCTGAATCACAACCTGCTGTCGACGGCGGATCGGGGTTACAACAACGCTTCTCATGCCTTGACTATCGGCTCGACCTATCTTGTCGGTCCCAGCACGGTCAACTCGTTCCGCCTGGCGGGAGGTCTAACCTATGTTACGCGTGTGGGCGCCGAGATTTTCTCGGCCCCCGACCTCGGCATCAACGCCTACAGTTACCTGCCAAAGTACATCGCTGTGACGGTGGGTACCGCGGCCACCGGGTTTTCCGTCGGGTGTGGGACTTGTACATATTCCACCTTCAATAATTACAACGTTCAGATCAATGACGATGTCAGCATTCAACGGGGCAGTCATCAGATTGTCTTTGGCGGAGTTGTGTCGCGCGCGTATTCGAACGGCATGTCGAATGTGAGTTCGTCCGGCACGTACAACTTCAACGGCAACCAGACGGGTTTGGCCATCGCAGACTTTCTGACCGGAAGACTGAACACCCTGTCACAGTCCGGGCCTGCTCTGATGCTGACGCATCGCTATTACCTCGGTTTGTACGCACAGGACACCTGGAAGGTGACGCCGCGGCTGACAGCGAACTATGGACTCCGCTGGGAACCGTATCTCCCGCAGGTGTTGGACGACAGCCGCATCTACAACTGGGACAGCAACAGATTCCAACAAGGAATCAAAAGCACCGTGTTCAAGAATGCGCCGGCGGGTTTCTACTATCCCGGTGACCCCGGTTTCCCCGGCAAGACGGGTATCCACAGAGGCCTGAAGATGTTTCAGCCGCGTCTCGGACTTGCCTGGGACGTGAACGGGGACGGCCGCACCTCGGTTCGAGCCTCCTACGGACTCGCCTATACGTTCCTGCCTCTTGTATTGCAAATTGACACCGCGAATTCGCCGCCATGGGGCAACTCGGTGCAGGTGACCACGCCCGCGGGCGGTTTCGACAATCCGTGGCTGGGCTATCCCGGAGGAAATCCTTTCCCGACAGTGTTCAACGCGGATACGCCGTTTGTAAGGGGTGGGCTATACAACAACACACCATACGACATCAAAAACACCTATGCACAGTCGTGGAATCTCAGCGTTCAAAGGCAGTTGGGGACGAACTGGCTCGTCTCGACCACCTACACGGGAAGCACGACCCTGCATCTCTGGACCCAGCAACAGCTCAACACCGGCGTCTACTTCAACAACGGCACGAACACGTGCGTGCTCCCCAACGGCTCGACCGTTACCGGTTCAGGAAGGCAGTGCTCCACGCTGGCCAATCTGGCGGCGCGCCGGAAGCTGACGCTGGCTAATCCACAAGAGGGACCTTACTTCACACTTCTCTCGAATTTCGATTCCGGCGGCACGATGAGTTATCACGGCATGCTGGTGAACGTTGAGCGTCGCCCTGCGAAGGGTGTGACGGTCAGCGGGAATTACACATGGTCCCATTGCCTCGGCGACCTGACGGATTTTACGGGCTCGGGTCCGAATCCGGGTCAGGATGATTGGCAGGACGACAACAATCGTCGCGGCGATCGCGGTAATTGCGTATCGGACCGGCGGCATGTGTTCAATTTAACGGGGGTTGCGGAATCGCCGCGGTTCGAGAACAACACATTGCGGGCCGTCGGTTCCGGTTGGAGGTTGTCGGTGATCCACAGAAGATCATCGGGTCGTCCTCTCAACATAACTTCAGGCGTTGATAACTCCTTGACCGGCAAGAGCAACCAGCGGGCGCTACAAGTGCTCGGCAACCCCTACGGCGACAAATCCGGAAGGCCAGGTACCAACTTCCTCAACCCCGCAGCCTTCGTGATACCCGCGACGGGCACATTCGGAAATGTGGGCCGCAACAGCGCGCAGAGTCCGGGAACCTGGGACTTTGACACAGCGCTTTCACGGGTATTTCGTTTCCGCGAAACGCAGAGGGTGGAAGTTCGGGCCGAGGCATTCAACGTCCTGAATAGCTTCCGGCCGGACGCCAGCACGGCGACTGCTCTAGCGACCGCCGTCAACGGAAGCACATTCGGCGTTATCCGAACCGCCCGGGACCCGAGAATCATGCAATTCGCGTTGAAGTACCTCTTCTAAGAGAAGAATAGGGGGAATTAAATGACAAGTGACAATTGACTATTGACCATTGATAAAGCTTTATCAATGGTCAATAGTCAATTGTCACTTCCCCCTTGCCTCGACAATGATTCGCATCAAGATTTGTGAAGGGGGGAAATATGAGGAAATTTTGCACAGCAACACTCGTGCTGTGTCTTGTTCTATCCCTGAACGCGTTCTCTCAATCCACCAGTGCGACTTTGGGGGGAACGGTTCAGGATGCCACGGGAGCTTTCATCCCGGGCGTTACGATTACTGCGACCAATACGGGAACGGGTATCGTAACGACAGTCTTATCCAATGAGGCGGGGGCTTATCAGTTTGCCAGCCTTCAGCCTGGAACCTACGAAATCAAAGCCGAGCTGCCCGGTTTTCAGGCGGCCGTCGCCAGGGATTTTCAACTCGGCGGTGCGCAGCAGGCACGATTCAATTTCACAATGCAGGTTGGCGCGGCGGCCGGAACGACCGTTGACGTGAGCGTAGCTGCCGACACGCTTTTGGCCACATCCTCCAGTTCCGTCGGCGCAATCCTTCCCGAGTACAAGGTTCGCGATCTGCCGCTGGCGACCCGCGACGTGTTTGGTTTAGTCGCCGCTACGGCCGGCGTTCAAGGCAGCGGCGACCAGATGATTGGAAACTTCGCAGGCGGCCGTCTGAGTGCAGCGAACACCACTCGAGATGGCATTAACGTTTCAGCCGGCCGATTCGAAGACGGCGCATGGTCGCTCACCTACACCAGTCCGGATCTGGTCGAAGAAGTGAAGGTCGTCGTGGCGCCCGTGGATGCGCAGACGTCGCGTGGTGTCGGGCAGGTCAGCATGGTTACCCGTTCCGGCACCAATCAGCTTCGTGGAAGCGTGTTCTGGGCGAACCACAATTCCGCGCTGGATGCCAACAACTGGTTCAGCAACTTGAACGGAGCGGGGAAGGATTACGATAACCGCAATCAGTTCGGTGCCCGCGTCGGCGGACCAATCGTCAAGAACAAGACATTCTTTTTCGCATTGTTCGAGGGTCAACGCGACATAAAGCGCCAGAGCGCCCTCGGCACCACGCTGACGCCGATGGCGCGTCAGGGAATCTTTCGATACTTTCCCGGTGCGGATAACGCCAATCTCAATGCGGCCAACCCGACCGTTGACCGGAACGGCTTTCCTGTGAGACCTGGGGGCGCAACTGGAGATCTTGCGGCGATCGACTTGTTTGGCAACTGCACGTTTAACGGCGCTCCTGTCGCCAACTGTCGCACTTTCCGCGATCCGCTGCGTTCAGCGATCAGTAACACGGCCTACATGCAGGAAACGTTGAGGCGCATGCCGGCGCCGAATGAGTACACGGCCGCCCCGACGGGCCAGCCCGCTGCTGGCGTGGATGGTCTGAACACGGCGCTCATCCGGTTCACGCGCCGCATCGACGGTTTTGACTTCACGAATGGAAATGGGTCGGACGTCGACCGCGACCAGTACAATTTGCGTATCGACCACAACTTCAGCTCCAATCACAAACTCAGCGTCATCGGGACAAAGGAGAAAACCTGGGGTAACGCCACTCAGGCCGTCCTGCGCTCCTGGCCGGACGGGTTTGACGGTCAGGCTGTCAAGCGTCCGGATGTGTATATCATCACCTTTACGTCGACTCTCAGTTCGTCTCTGTTGAACGAAGTCCGTGCCGGGAGGAGGCGGTCGATCGACCAGCAGTTCCCGCCCGCGAACCGCAGCGATGACATCGGCACAGAAGCGTTGAAGTTTATCCCGGCGGCCAACGGCGTCCGATACGATGTCGTCCCGACGCTATTTAACAAGTTCGTCCAGTACGGCCGGTTTGGCAACTGGCGTTCCCACGTCAGTCCGCTGTACTCCCTTGGGGACGATCTCAGCTGGACGCATGGCAAGCATGCTTTCAAGGGCGGCTTCGAATTCCGCAACACCATGTCGAAGGGATTCGGCGATCCCGGTTTCACGCCGTTCGTCACGTTTGGCCAGGGCGCCAACACGGTAGCAGGACTCGACGGCACGGCCTTTCCGGGTCTGACCGCCAATAATGCAACCATGGCTCGCAACCTGCTGACCGACTTGACAGGCTCCATCGACAGAATCAACCAGTCTTTCGGGATCATGAGCTCCAGGAGTTTGACCTTAACCAGCTCACCGGACTTCAATGACGATTGGAAGTTCGGTCCCGACCTCACTCTGAACCTCGGCGTGCACTGGGAGTACTACGGCCAACCGTTTGAGCACACCGGTCTTGACGCACGGATTATCGGGGATGATGATAGCGCGTTGACGAGAATAACGAGTACGTCCAGTCCGGGAACAGCCAATTTCACCAGCACCTGCAGCAATCTGACCCAGGTGCAATTCGTCGGCAGGAACTCGCCGAATCCCAACATCCTGCCCAACCTGAGAGGAAACGACCGCAACAATTGGGCGCCCGCGATTGGATTCGCCTGGAACGTTCCGTGGTTCGGCAAGGGCAAGACCGTTCTTCGCGCCGGATACGGCATCACCTATCAGGGTGCGCTGCGGAACTTCATCACCGTGGATAATACTCTCGGCACCGTTCCCGGTATCAATCTTGTGGGCTCCGGCGGAACGGGCGTGACTTACAATCCGTCCGCATATACATCGCTTTCCAACGTCACCTTGCCGGTTCCGTTGCCGGCAGGCACACCCACCACGGTTCCGTTCGTGATTCCTACAACGGATCGAACGCTGACGATCAGCACGTATGACCGTGTGTCGCCGTATACCCAGAACTGGAACTTCGAAATCCAGCGCCAGGTGGCCGAGAGCACGACAGTGGAAGTCCGCTACATCGGAACGAAGGGAACGAAGCTCTGGGGCACGAACAATCTCAACCAGATTGATGCGCTGCACCGAAACAGGGAACTCTTCGATGCGTTCAACGCCGTGCGCGCGGGTGGTGAATCCACTCTCTTCAACCAGATGTTGCAGGGAATCAATCTTGGCGGCACGGGAGCGCAAACGGTGAACGGCACAACGTGGACCGGCGCAATGGCCCTTCGCACGAATACCACGACGCGCGCCCAGATCGCCAATGGCAACGTCGGCGGGTTCCTGAACACTCTGAATACTCTGACGATTCCGGCAGCGGGCAACCCGGCTTCCGCGGCGAACTCGGTCAACGGCGCCGTCCTGCGCAAAAATGGGTTCCCGGAAAACTACATCGTCGCCAATCCGCAGTTTGCCAGCGTTTCGATGCTGGACAACCTGGGCAACTCCACGTATCACTCCCTGCAGTTGCAGTTCACCAAGCGGCTGACTCGGGGCTTCACCAACACGACGACGTGGACATGGAGCAAGGCTCTCGGGGAAGACGCCACGGACGCGGGCGCAACCTATCGCGATCCGACCCGCCGGTCGCTCGAGAAGCAATTGCTCATTTACGACCGTGCGCATCAACTCACCAGCAACGGCACGTACGAACTGCCGTTCGGAACGGGGCATTTCCTCCTGGGCAACGCTCCGGGCTGGGTGCAGCAAGTCGTGAACAAGTGGCAACTCGGCGGCATCATGAACTTCAACTCGGGAGGACCGCTGATCATAGGCACGGGCACTAACCCTGCGACCACCAGCACAACCGGTACCGGGACCATCAGTAACGTCACGGCCCAGCCGAACGTCATTGGATCGTTCGGGAAGGGCGTAGGAAAAGTAACGAAGGTGTCCAACGGAGTCGTCTTCTTCGATGGATACACCCAGATCGTGGATCCGAGTTTCACAGTTCCAACGGTGAATGGTCTGAATGCCGGCTACAGCAATAAAGCGATCGTGGGACCGAACGGCCAGATCGTCCTGGTGAATCCTCAGCCGGGAGAGGTAGGGACCCTTGGACTGACCACGATAAAGGGACCCACCAGCCTGAGCTTCGATATGAACTTGATCAAGCGGTTCAGGATTCATGAAACCAGGGAGTTCGAATTCCGGCTGGATGCGATCAATATTTTGAACCATCCGAATTTCGGCAATCCTGGTGCGACGAACTCGAACAGGGACGGAAATCTCAACATCAACGTCAACAACACGTTTGGCCGCATAACGACTGCCACCGGATCGCGAAGGTTTGTGGTGAACACCCGCATCAACTTCTAAAGAGGAGCGAAAAGCCGTGGCAGGAGCCAAGCCGCTACGGCTTTTCGCTTGGAATCAACGAATCAATCTCGGAATTTTAAGACCAATCGGTCTCGGTTCAGGAACGATTGTTCCCGAATTCGAGCCTGGCGATCACCGTTCAGCCACGCAATTGCTTGAAATCC
>QHXD01000159.1:0-4532 GCA_003223895.1 Acidobacteriota bacterium | reverse complement strand
TTGCTTTACCCAGGCCTGGAAAGCAGGACGACATGGTCCACAAGAACAGAAGCGTGATCAGGGAAACGTTCCTGACGGCTCCGCAGGCGAAGGACACGCTTCCGTACAACTGTCATGGAATCCCAGAACCGGGACAGACGACCCGAAAGTCGGATCCTACTGTCGGTGAAAGTTCCCAGATCATCCAAAAAGGTGAATGGGTGGTCCGGTTGGAAGGTTGGGTCACGAGAAAGTGCTGTCACGCGGTCCAGTAGTCCGACATGTCGCTCCCGTAGAACATCACGGTCGCCGGAGAGCGGTGCGCATTGACGAAAAAGGGATGCACGCTGACGGCCGAGCGGTTCAGACTGACCACATAGTGGCGCACGCTGTTGAAAGAGTAATTCACACTGGCGAAAGAGTGGTTCACTCCGACGACCGAGTGGTTCACATTGACGACCGAGTGGTTCACATTGACGACCGAGAGGTTCACGTTGACGACCGAGTGGTGAAAGATGGCCACCGCGCAGTTCAAGACGTTCAAAAAGTTTGCGCAGGCGTGGAGTTGCGCGGGAGCAGCAAGGGGAAGAAAACACAAGAAGCACAAAAGGCGCAGGATTTTTGTGCATCTTGTGCTTTTTGTGGTTACATCCCCTTCCATTCGAGGTTTTGCAACACACTCTGTGTACACTTGCCAAATATATTATCATCAACTCAACCAACGCGAGTGATGGCGCGGGACAGCGAAAGCGGAATGTCCCAGATGTCGCGGCAGTAATCTCGTATTGCGCGGTCTGAAGAAAACCCACCGCGTGGTGTCGAGGTACGCACGAGCGGCTTTATTCTGGCAATCGACGTACGACTGGTAGTCCGCCAGTACCAGGAACGGATCCTGGCCTAGAAGTGAATCGACGAGCGGCCGGAACAAGCCGGGATCCTCTGGCGAGAAGGCGCCGGAGCCGATGCGGTCGAGAGCTTCGCGAAGCTCGGAGTTGGACTCGTAAATCGCGCGTGGACGGTATCCCCGGCGCTGAAGCTCGGCCACTTCTTCGGCCGTCAGGCCGAACAAAAAGAAGTTTTCCGGCCCCACTTCTTCACGGATTTCAATGTTCGCGCCATCGAGTGTGCCGATGGTGAGCGCCCCGTTCAGCGCCATCTTCATATTGCCGGTTCCCGACGCTTCCTTCCCGGCGGTGGAGATCTGCTCGGAGAGGTCTGCAGCGGGATAGATGCGCTGAGCGTTTTTGACATTGAAGTCCGGAACGAAAACTACCTTGAGCCGTCCCCGGACTTCCTTGTCACGATCGATCGTCTCCGCCACGGAGTTGATCAGTTTGATGATCAGTTTCGCCATCAAATACCCGGGCGCCGCTTTGCCGCCGAACAGCACCGTCCGAGGGGTGATCTCGAAATGGGGATCGCGCTTCATGCGGTTATAAAGCGTGACGACGTGAAGCAGGTTCAGATGCTGGCGTTTGTACTCGTGAATGCGTTTCGCGTGAACATCGAACATGCTTTCCGGGTCCGGCGCAATTCCCGTGACGCCTTCGACGCGAGTTGCCAGATCCGCTTTGTTCTCCCACTTCACTCGGCGCCACCTCTCCTGAAACTCCGGGTCCGTGGCGAGCGGTTCCAGTTTCCGGAGCTGATCGAGATCCGTTACCCATCCATCTCCTATGGCATCCGTGATGAGCCGCGCCAGGCGCGGATTAGACAGCAGGAGGAATCGCCGCGGCGTCACGCCGTTTGTCTTGTTGCTGAACTTCTCAGGCGTCATCGCGTAGAAGTCCGGCAGAACTTCCTGCTCCAGCAGCCGCGTATGCAATTCCGCGACGCCGTTGATCGCATGGCTCCCGACGCAGGCCAGATGAGCCATGCGCACGTAGCGCCCGCCGGCTTCGTCGATCAGCGAAAGCCGCCGGACGCGCGCTTCGTCGTTGGGAAACCTGTGGCGGACTTCGTTGAGAAAACCAGAATTGATTTCGTAAATGATTTCCAGGTGCCGCGGCAGAAGCCGCGCGATGAGGTCCACAGGCCAGCGTTCGAGCGCTTCGGGCAGAAGCGTATGATTCGTGTAACCGAAGGTTCGTTGCGTTATATCCCAGGCCGCGTCCCAACCCAGCAGGTATTCGTCCACGAGCAAGCGCATCAGTTCGGGAATCGCCAGGGACGGGTGCGTGTCGTTGAGCTGGACGGCGAACTTCCTGTGAAATCCCTCGAGCGTCTGTTCGCGCTGGAGATAGAGGCGGATCATATCCTGAAGGGAGCATGAAACCAGGAAGTATTGCTGCTTCAGCCGCAACTCGCGTCCCGCCACGGCTTCGTCATTCGGATACAAAACCTTGGTGATGTTCTCGTCATCCACCTTGTCGTGGACGGCGCCATAGTAGTCACCGTGATTGAAAGCCTGGAAGTCGAAGGATGTACATGCCTGCGCTTTCCATAGCCTCAGCCGGTTCGCGGAATTGACGCCGAATCCAAGCATCGCCGTGTCGTATGGGGTTCCTTGCACCACGTGTTGTGGAATCCACTTCACTCGATACCGGCCTTCGGCATCGCGGTACGGCTCGGTGTGGCCGCCGAACTTGACATCGAAGCGGATCTCAGGTTTCGCAATCTCCCATGGGTTGCCCAGACTGAGCCAACTGTCGGCGACCTCCACCTGCCAGCCGTTACGGATTTCCTGATCGAAGATGCCGAACTCGTAACGGATGCCGTAGCCGATGGCCGGCACCTGCAAGGTCGCCATCGATTCCATGTAGCAGGCAGCGGAGATCCTCGAGATTGAGCCCGAGTTCGCGTGCGGCCTCGCGGAATGCGTCATAGCTGTTGAGCCGGAGAAGGTTCATGCCGAGCTGTGGCCCGATCAAAAACTCGGCGGACAGATAGCAGACCGTGCGCGCCTTGTGTTCGTAATAGGAGTGAGCGGATTTGACCCACCGGTTCAGGAGACGGTCCCTGACCGTGTACGCGACGGCGACATACCAATCATGTCGCGTTGCTACTTCCGGAAACTTGGCCTGCAGGTAAAAAAGATTCTCGACCAGGTCGCGCTTGATCTCGGCAACCTCGAAACCGGTTCTTGCGTCCTCGTTCATTTCCGCCTCAGCGCACCTTTACGTCAAGGGGCTGGCCGGACTGCGAAAGGAAACGAACGTTACCGCTGAGAGAAGCCGCGGCGCCATTACCGAACAGGATGAATTGAGTCGTATATCCGCCGGAGTCCGCGAAGTGAGGAAAGAACATCTCGGATGGAGACGGTGAAGTCGTTTCAGGGACCGGAGGCGTGGTGGTGATCAGGAAATCCCCGCGTTCATTGATCCGGCTGCGCAAGCCGACAACCGCGATCGCCGATGCGCTCGACAATCGCAGCAGTCCCCGGAACGGAATGCTCAACGTCTGAAAGCCGGGTATTTGATTCAGGAAACTTGCTACCTGCGCCTTCGCGCCGAGCGTGAGATTCGTGCCTGCGATCGAAGCGCCACTCAAATCGACGAGCTCGAGACGGACTGTCGTGGAGTTGTTCGAGGTGTTCGTGATTGCGATTCCCGATTGCATCGAATCTGCAGCCTCGACGTATACACGAAACGCATTTCCGATCGGCGCCGTAGCGACTCCAGCCTCGGTGATTCGAATATCGGAAGGCCTGTAGGCGAAGACGAGAGAGCCTCCGGGCGCTGCATTCTTGTCGTCCGGCACAAGCCACACTGCACCGACGCGCGCTGTTGCCGAACCGCCGGAACTCAGGAACTGGCGTGTCGTTCGCGCAGGAATCACATAGTTGAAGCTGGTGCGTGTCTCGTTGTTGATGGTGACCGACATCGGCCTTCCGGACTGATCTGCAAACTGCAGGGCGCCCGCTATCTGGCTATCGGTAGGATTCACAAGAGTGATTTCGGTCGCCCACCCGCCTCCGTCGGCAAAGTGCGGAAACACGGCAGACGCCGCGGAAGTATCCGAAGCCAGCTCTACAACCGGAAGCGTTGTGATCAGAAAGTCCGACCGCTCATTCAGGAGGCCTCGGAGCGCAACGGCAGCGACTGGTTTCGAAGAGCTGAATGTCATCGAACCGGCGAAACTCGAAGACCCGTTGAAGGGGGGCTCATCGAGGAATCCGGCGATCTGTCCGTTGGCGCGAATGCTCGTCGTGCCCGCAAGCACATCCTGTCCGTTCGAGTCCGTAAAGAAGAAGGACACGGTTGCCGCTTCATCGTTTGGATTCGCCAGGGCCAGTCCGCTTCTGACGGCGCTGGTCCTCTGAGCTGCGATGCGGCCTCGAGTCAACAATCGCGAGGCCGGCACTCCCGCTTCTGAAACCAACACTCCGTTCGGCCGGTAACCAAAGATCGCCAGGCCGGACGGTGCGCCACCCGAAGGAGCCGTCACCCGCGCGTAGCCGACACTGGGTGTCGCGGAGTCTCCTTGAGTCAAAACCGATGTCGTGCCCCGATCCGAGCTCGTAAACGGCACCGTGTTGAGGCTGGGCGTACCCGGCGATTTAACGAGGATGGCAGCCAGGCACATTTCATCAACAGTCCTTTCACCCCATCGAA
>QHXD01000158.1:2323-14695 GCA_003223895.1 Acidobacteriota bacterium | reverse complement strand
CGATTGCCGTCTCCGCCGGCCTGATCATCGGCTCCTCATCCCGAAGATGCCGAACGGCATTGATGCCCGCTACCAGGCCGGATGCCACATTCTCAATGTAGCCTTCGGTGCCGGCGAGTTGTCCAGCAAAGAACACACGCGGGTCGCGCCTCGCTGCCATGCTGGCCAACAGGACATCGGGAGCATTGATGTAGGTATTCCGATGTATCTGGCCCAGCCTGAGAAACTCCGCGTTTTCCAAACCAGGGATCATGCGAAAGATCTTCTTTTGTTCCTGAAATTTCAAATGATTCTGAAATCCGACGATGTTGTAGCTCGACTGCATCAAGTCTTCCTGCCGGAGCTGAACCACGGCGTACGGGATGCGGCCCGTAGCCGGATCGTCGAGACCGACAGGCCGCATCGGGCCGAAGCGCAAGGTATCGCGACCCCGGCGGGCAAGCTCCTCGATGGGGAGGCAGGATTCGAAATAGCACGCCTCCTCGAATTCGTGAATCGCAACGCTTTCTGCGGCTATCAGGGCATCGTAGAACGCGCTGTACCGGTCTCGATCCATCGGGCAGTTCAGATAGTCGCCGGACGCTTTACCGTAGCGGCTGGCCCGGTAAACCCTGGAGCGATCAATGGTCTCGGCATCGACAATCGGACTGATCGCGTCGTAAAAGTACAAGTGATCGGAGCCGCAGAATTTCTGTATTGATTGTGACAGCGACGCGGACGTTAAAGGTCCACTTGCGACGATGACAATCCCTTCGCCCGGAATTTCCAGCTTTTCCTCCCGGACGAGCTCGATCTTCGGCTCGGTGGAAATCAGCTCTGTCACGCGGGATGCGAATCGTTCGCGGTCCACCGCCAACGCGGAGCCGGCCGGCACGCGAACCGAATCCGCCACTTGAATAAGGATCGAACCCAGCCTCCGGAGCTCCTCTTTCAGCAGCCACGATGCATTGTAGGGCTGATCCGACTTCAGCGAGTTACTGCAGACGATCTCCGCAAGCCGGTCCGTCCGATGCGCAGGCGTTGGGCGAACCGGCCGCATTTCATAGAGCCGGACTCTCTCGCCGTGGCGCGCAATCTGCCAGGCCGCTTCACAGCCGGCAAGGCCGCCGCCTATGACGGTAATTGCCTCACGCATGGGGGTAGTTTACAGGCAATTCGGGTAGCTAATTCGGGGACAGACGTATAAATCACCTAAATTCGATCAAGGACCTTTGACTTGAATTTAGGTGATTTATACGTCTGTCCCCGAATTAGCTACCCGAATTGCCTAAGACATGAAAAACGTCAACGAGTTCGCGATGAACGTCTTCATGTCTTTGCGGTGCACGATGGCATCGATCATGCCGTGTTTGAGGAGGAATTCGCTCCGCTGAAATCCTTCGGGAAGCTTCTGGCGTATGGTTTGTTCGATCACGCGTGGACCGGCAAAGCCGATGAGGGCGCCCGGTTCGGCGACATTCAGGTCGCCGAGCATGGCATAACTGGCCGTGACGCCGCCGGTTGTCGGATCCGTCAAGACAGAGATATAAGGAAGACGTTTCCTGTCCAGGCGCGCCAGCGCCGAAGAAATCTTGGCCATCTGCATCAGGCTCAAGGCGCCTTCCTGCATCCGCGCGCCGCCGGAGCAGGACACCACAATAAGCGCGGAGCTGTTTTGCAGGGCGCGTTCGATCGCTCGAGTGATCTTTTCGCCGACGACAGAACCCACCGGCGAGAGTTCCCTGAGCATTCACAACCGCCTCTCTTACTCCAATCTTCGGCGGCAGACTCCTGAGCGTGTCTTTGTAAGGTTTGTTCGCTTTGAAGTCGAGAGGGTCGGTGGAGTACAACGATGCGTCGTATTCCTGCCAGCCTTCGTCGAGCAGAAGGTTCAATCGTTCGTGAGCTGTAATCTTGTAGTGGTAGCTGCATTTGGGGCAGACCTGCACGTTCGCTTCGAGGTCCTTTTTCCATAGTGGTTCCTTGCAGCCACTACACTTGATCCAGAGACCTTCGGTGACGATGCGTCTGTCTTCGCGCTCGTCAACGGCCTCAATGGGTTTCTTCTCTCGTTTGAACCACGTCATACGGGAGGTAAATTATAGCCGCGGCTTTCTGGGATTCCGCAGATAAATCCGCCTAATCCGTGTAAGCCGCGGTTCAAATTCGTAGTCGCGCGACCGTCTTTTCACGGCCCATCAGAGTCATCACATCAAAGATCCCGGGCGCCACGGACTGGCCTGTCAGTGCGACGCGCGAGGCATTGATCAACGCGCCCGCCTTGATGCCAAGTTCGTCCGCGAAACCACGCACAGCGGCTTCGGTGCTTTGGAGCGTGAATTCCGGAAGAGATTCAAGACGTGACGCCAGCCCTTGCAAATTCTCTTTAATCTTTGGATCTTTCAAAAACTTTTCAACGGCGGCGGGATCGTATTCGATGTTCGGATCGAGGAACAGGCGCGATTGACGCGGGAAGTCCTGAAGTACCTTCGCGCGCGGCCGCAGCAAATCGATTAATGATTTGAACCATGCGCTTTCTTCCTTTTCGAGCGAATCCCGCCACAGACCGGCCTTCATGAATTCCGGCTTGAGATAGCGGACGAGTTTCTCGTGTTCAAGGCGGCTCAGGTACTGTGCGTTGAACCACGCCAGCTTGTCCTGATTGAACACTGCGTTTGCCTTCGAGATGCCCTGCAACGAGAAGGCATGGTTAAGCTCCTCATCGTTGAACAGTTCCTGATCCGTTCCCGGCGCCCATCCGAGCAGCGCCAGAAAATTTCGCAAGGCCTCCGGAACGATGCCCTGCTCCTGGTAGGCCATGACGGAAGTCGCTCCGTGGCGTTTGCTGAGGCGTGTCTTGTCGGGACCCAGGATCAACGGCAGATGCGCAAAAACCGGAAGCGAGGCGCCCAGCGCACGGTAGAGAAGGATTTGTTTCGGTGTGTTGGAAATATGATCGGCGCCCCGGATGACGTGGCTGATGCGCATATCGATGTCATCCACGACGACGCTCAGGTGATACGTAGGATTACTGTCGGACCGCAACAGTACAAAGTTTTCGATCGTGTCGCTCTCGACGGTAATTTCACCGAAAACGGCATCCTTGTAGGTTACCTTGCCTTCGGGGACTCTGAAACGGATCGCGCCTTCATCCTGATACGCGTAGCCTTCTTTAACCAGCCTCTGTGCAGTTTCTCGATAGAAATCCAGGCGTTTCGACTGGTAGTAAGGCCCCTCATCCCAGTGAAGGCCGAGCCATGTCATCGCTTCGAGAATCCCTCGAGTCATGTCTTCACTCGAGCGTTCGACATCCGTGTCTTCGATCCGAAGGATGAACGTTCCGTTACGCTTTCGCGCAAAGAGCCAGTCGAACAGCGCCGTTCGGGCTCCGCCGACGTGGAGATATCCGGTAGGGGAAGGCGCAAAGCGAACGCGAACCGGTGACGAAGGTCGGTTCACCGGTTTAATTTTCTGAGCGCCGCAACGGCCTCGCGCACCACCTCGGTATCGGAATCCTCGGTGAGCGGCCGGATCTGGGCTAAGGCCGTGGGATCGCCGATATTTCCGATCACTTTCGCCATTCCCGCACGCACCTTGGGATTGGAACTTTTCAGGTATCGATAGAGCTCGTTCATCTGGCCGTCGAATTTCCCAAGCTCGTAGAGGTAGGCTTCGGCCTGGTAATCCTGGCGGCTGTCGAGCGCATTCGCGAGGTTGTTGATGTAGTCGACCTGGCCGGATGAAGCGAGACCGAAGGCCAGGGCGTTGCGGACATTCGGTTTCCTTTCCTGATCGAAACGATCTTTCCAACCATCGGCCTTGTAGTTGAGACGCGCGAGTCCTTCCGCAGCCAGTTCGCGGTAGTAATCGTTCTTGTCGTTCAGGAGCGATTCGAACAAAGGCATGCTTCCCTTATCACGCAGCAGGGCAAGCGCCTCGAGCGACCGCGACTTGATCCTGTTGTCCTTGTCGTTTCGGAAAAATTCCTCGAGCGTGGGGCGGGCGGCTGTATCGTTAACCAGTCCAACCGCGGAAATCGCTTCCAGGACGATTTGCTTGTTGGGGTCGCGCAAGGCTTTTTCCAGTGCAGGTCCCGCCGCCGGATCGCGAATCAAAGCCAGCGTCCGGATGATTTCTATTCGCACATCCCGATGTTCACGGTTCTGCGGATCTTCGAGCGTGGCAGTCAGTGTCGGGACCTGGTCTTTGGCTTTCAAGGTACCCAGCGCGCGAGCGGCCTGTGCCCGGACATCATCGTCGAAGTCCTTCTGCATGGCTGCAGCCAGCGCCTGCTTGGTCGCCGCATCCACCTGGACTTCAGGCCCGACGACCGGAGGATTCGGCTCGAAGAACACACTTTTTACCTTCCCGAAAAGTGTATGAAGCGGACCGGAGTCTTCGATAGGAATGTAGAGCCGAAGCAGCGAATCGATCGCCTGCAAGCGCACATTTTTCTCGAGATCCGTTCGCAGGGAGTCGATCAGAAATGGAATGGCATCGCGGTCGCGAATGCGGCCGAACGCCGCGATTATCGAGGCGCGTATATCGCTCTTCGACTCTTTTTTCAGAGCCTCGCCGAGCTTTGGGATCGCATCCCGATTTCCGAGCACAGCCAATTGTTCGACAGCAGCCTGACGCTCCTTCGGGCTGGCGCTATCGAATGACGGATTTTGAAAAAGGAGTAAAGCGAGAATCAAGCAGTGCGGCATTTCGACTCCCTTGTGGGTCGCAGTTATGGTGTATCACGGTGAATCCCAGGCTCCAAAATGGCAATTGCAGGATTCGAAAACTTCCTGTGGAAGGTTTGCGTCTTCGATCTGAATGGTTGTGTGGTCTATCCGGAACATTTCGCGTGCAACCCCATTTACTCTGGTGAGAAGCTCCGTCCGGTTGGAACTGCCCCCCTGAGCCACAACGTGACAGCTCATGGCGAGCACGCCCGATGTAAGCGTCCAGACGTGCAGATCATGAACTGACCCCACGCCGTCCACACGCCCCAACTGCTCTCTCAGGCTCACGATGTTGATATGTGACGGCGTTCCCTCCAGAAGAATATCGACGGCATCGCGGATCAGAATCCAGGAGCTTGAGAGAATCAGCACCGCGACGAGCGCACTGATCAACGGGTCAGCCACGGAATAACCGCCAATCAGTATTGCAAGACTTGCCAGAATCGCGCCCACCGAGCGCACGTTCAGACTCTCGCGATGCTTTCCGAACAGCAGGTAGGCGCTTACGAGGTTCGACGCCAGACCTGCCACGGCGATCACCAGCATCCAGTCTGCTTTGACTTGCGGAGGGTTCAAAAGTCGCTCATAAGCTTCATAAAAAATGAAGATCGCGATCAGAATCAATAAAACGCCATTGAGAAGCGCGGCGAGAATTTCGACGCGGTAGAACCCGTATGTCTTTCTTGGCGTTGCCCGTCTCGTCGAAAACAAGATGGCACAAAAGCTGAGGCTCAAGGCGGCAACATCTGTCAGCATGTGGCCGGCGTCGGCCATCAGAGCGAGGGAGTTGGTGTACAGAGCTCCAATGAATTCAGCAACAAGGAAGGTTGTCGTGATGATCAAGGCGAGTTTCAGGCTGCTACGCGCACTGCGGCCACTTTCGTGCGTATGGCTGTGCGAATGGCTGTGGCTGTGATGACCCGTCACGTAACTATTATAATCAGTGGAGCGGGCTGTTATAATACGCGATTTTCTTGGGCTCAGGCAGGCAAGGGAAAGAGTCGAGCCACGAGGTGGTTGCAATGATTAAAGATACCGATGTCCAGGCTGTTTCACGGGCTCCACTGACCGTGCTGGCGGAAGACGAGCAGTTGTTTCGCGACTCGTGCCGCTCATTTGCGGAAGCGCGCATCAAGCCCCTGGTCCGTAAGATGGATGAGGAAGCAAAACTCGAGCACAGCATTATTCCGGAGTTATTCGATCTCGGATTGATGGGAATTCATATTCCGGATGAGATGGGCGGTGGTGCGGGGAGCTTTTTCATGTCCGTGCTTGCTGTGGAAGAGATCTCCCGAGTAGATGCATCGTTTGGCGTTTTCATCGATGTGCAGAATACCCTCGTCAATAACGCCGTCATGCGCTGGGCCAGCGACGAGCAGAAGCGCAGGTACCTGCCCCGCCTGGCCAAGGACATGGTCGGCGCCTATGCCTTGTCCGAAGCCGGTTCCGGCAGTGATGCGTTCGCCCTGGCGAGCCGCGCCGTGGACAAGGGCGACCACTTTCTGCTCAACGGCCGCAAGCTCTGGATTACGAATGCGATCGAAGCCCAACTCTTCATCGTGTTTGCCAACGTGAATCCCGACCAGGGGTACAAGGGAATTACTGCATTCCTTGTCGAGCGGGATTTCCCCGGTTTCACCGTGGGCAAGAAAGAAGACAAGCTCGGCATCCGCGCCTCGAGCACGTGCGAACTTATTCTGGAAGACTGCCGTGTCCCGAAAGCCAATGTGCTTGGCGAGATCGGCAAAGGTTACAAGATTGCAATTGAAACATTGAACGAAGGACGCATCGGAATCGGCGCACAGATGGTGGGCATTGCGCAGGGAAGCTGGGATCATGGTGCAGCCTACTCGAAGGAGCGGAAAGCGTTCGGGAAACCGATATCCGAGTTCCAGGCAGTTCAATTTCAACTCGCAGAAACCGCAACACAAATCGAGGCCGCCCGTCTGATGGTCTATAACGCCGCCCGATTAAAGGACTCAGGGCAGGACTTCCTGAAAGAAGCTGCGATGGCGAAATACTTTTCATCGCAGGTCGCCGAACATGTCACCTCGCTCGTCGTTGAGGTCTACGGCGGGTACGGGTACACAAAAGATTAGCCGGCGGAAAAATATTTCCGCGATTCGAAGATCGGAAAGATTTACGAAGGCACGTCGAACATGCAGCTTCAGACGATCGCCAAGTATTTACTGAGATAGGGGCGTGGGGGGACCGGCCGGTAGCAGGAAGGCCGCGTAGGGAGCGCGAAGCGCGACGAATTAAAGCGGTGTACCGAAGCAATCCGGACGGTGGGCCCGACGCTGAAAAAAATGAAGAAAGTAAGAGTTCTGTATCACGACAACTGTTTTGATGGAGTCTCTTCAGCGGCGGTATTTTCGCGCTTCTATACCGGACACATCGATCCCGAAGCCGCAATTGAATACGAAGGGCTGACCCACAAGGCCGGCCAGCATATCGGCGATGAGATGTTCGGGGAAGACGAGAACGTCATCGTTGACTTCAAGTACTCCGCCTCGAACCGCCTGACGTGGTGGTTCGATCATCATGAGAGCGCATTTCTTTCTCCGGAGGACGAATCCCATTTTCGCCGGGATGCGAGCGGCCAAAAGTTCCACGATCCGAGCTACAAGTCATGCACGAAATTTATTGCCGCCGTAACGGAGAAGGTTTTCGACTGTCCGCTGCCGGACCTTCAGGAACTCATTCACTGGGCGGACATCATTGATGGGGCTCAGTTTCCCGACGCGAAAACGGCTGTCGAGCTCAAAGAAGCGGCGATGAGGTTGATGCTGGTGATCGAGGCAAGCCACAATCGGGAGCTGATTCATAAGATCATTCGGGAATTGCAGCACAAGACGCTGGAGCAGGTCATCGACGAGCCGGAAATACGATCGACTTTTGACAGGCTCTATGCGCGCCACGCCGAGTCGATCGAAATCATGCGCGCTGTCACCCGCTGCACGGACGGCGTCATTCAATTCGACGTGAGCGATTACGATCTCGACGGATACAACAAGTTCATTCCTTATTATCTCTTTCCGGATAGTGTCTACAGTGTCGGTGTGAGCAGGTCTTCCGTGCGAGCCAAGGTATCAGTGGGCACCAATCCCTGGACCAAACGCGAAAGACGCCTGAACCTTGCCAAGTTGTGCGAGCAGTACGGCGGAGGTGGTCATTCTGTCGTTGCCGCCATTTCGTTCAAGCCCGACGAACTGGGCAAAGCACGCACTGCGGCGCGGGAAATCACAGAAAAACTTCAACGTGATTTGAGGGAATAATGATCTCGTCCCCCTCCTTATGATTGAAGAAGATCACCTTGAATTCCTGCATGCGGTCTGGACCCGCCGCACGCCGTTCACTTACACATTTTTTGCGGCGAACATCGCAATCTTCGTTTTGATGTCGCTGGCAGGCGGTTCGATGGATCCGGGAACCTTGATGGCATTCGGGGTGAAAGACAATGCTCGAATCGATCAAGGCGAAATCTGGCGCCTGGTGACACCGATTTTCCTCCACATCGGCCTGATTCATCTCTTCTTCAATTCGTACGCCCTGTGGGTCGTGGGCCCGACGGTGGAGAAACTCTACGGAAGCGAACGCTTCGTCATTCTTTACCTCGCCTCGGGAGTGGCCGGTGTCCTGGGAAGTTACTTCTATCACCCGGACGTGCCTTCCGCTGGCGCGTCCGGAGCGATCTTTGGGTTTCTCGGTGTGTTATTGGTTTTTGGGTTCCGGTATCGACACTCCATACCGCCGTTTTTCAAAAGAGCGGTCGGCGTGGGGATGCTACCTGTAATCATCGTCAATCTGGTTATCGGATTCATCATCCCGAGCATCGACATCTCCGCCCATATCGCAGGATTGGTTGCAGGCGCATTACTCGCCGCGATCCTTCCCTTCCAGTCGCCCGGCAGTGAAACCCATTCGATCTTCAAGGGCCTTCAGATGGCGCTCCTCGCGGTTGTACTCATTTCCTTCTACGAGGTCGCGGCCCACTACGACGGCCCGCGTCTGTCGGTGCGAAATCTTCCAAATGGCTTGACACAAATCATGGGATCCAATCCCAGCAGTCAAAGGTTTATCGACGCGATCAACAATGCTGAGAATACCTTTGAGCAGTCGGCCGAGGAACTGCGAGCCGGAGCCATTGGTGGCCTGGCAAAGATGGGCACGGATGTTTCCAAATCCATCGATCAACTCCGCAGAATTCCGTCCCTTGCCGCGCGCTCAGATGAACTGTCCGCTGAACTGTTGAGAGTTATGCAGGATCAATATGATCTCATCCGGGATATCGAAAGGGCCGGGACCGTCACTTTCGCTCACGACCGGCGGCTGAAGGAAAACGTCGACCGATATGAAAAGGTGAAGGCTACACTTTTGAAGTGGGCAGAGACAGACGGTCAGAAATACGGGATTCAGACGGGCAAGCGCCGGTGAAATTCCGGGTCAGACGTGTGAATTCCCTCCTGGATCACAAGCCGCTGAAGTTTGTCACACTTCGTGCATACGATTTGATCTTGTCGTTATTTCTTCTCCTATTCTAGTTCCAAAATCAAAGCATCGACAACATTTCCGACAGTATCTCGTACTTGGCGAAAGCCAACTTGTCTGGTTCCCATCCACAGACTGCCATTTGGCTTCAGACGGAATGATGGTGAACCGTCCCTGCCAAGGAGCAGGATGACATCGCAGTCATGGTTGTCTACGAATGCATCCTCCTTCACCACGATGCCGTGGTAGTAGCGCGGACGTCCCTGCCAGCGTGTAATGTGCATAGCTGCAGTCACGTGCCCAGTCGATCCGAATTCCTCAGCCACGAGAGTCAAGACAACTTTGGAATTGCCTTTATCTAGATCCGGCTGATCACTTCCACTATTGGCAATTCCTATCTCAGCACCAGTTGCCAGTCCGTCTGCTCCCGGAAGTATATGACCGACAAAACAGCCGCCCCAGACACGTCCACTCAGATTTCCTGGGGCTATCCAAGCTCGGCCATCGACTGCTGTCAAATCTTTACTTATTGTTGGAGACGAAGCATCACGTTGCATGGCTTCAAAGATAGCGGCACCTTTCTCATGATTACCTGTAGCATTCGTTGGCTCAGCACATACCTGAACGACAGTTCCAAACTGGGTACTCGCCTTGTTGAGTGCAATTCCAGTCCTCATGCCTTCCGCCATACCCCAAACATCTGAGGCGATTTGTGGATCGTAACCGAATGTGGCTGTCATGCTATTCTCCTTTGCAAATAGAGGATATGCTGGGTTTATCTCCAATCATGGCTGCCATTCGATCCTGAATCGATTTTTCGACACATCCATCGGAGACGGCTGGGATCGGCGGCCACGGCGTCCCGATGCGCCATCGGCCTTTCCATTTCCACGTTTGGCTCTCTCGACAAACGATAGCTGCATAGATTCACCGTCCTCAGCGACGGTGAGCGTGTACTGACCCGATTCCTCTCCCCAGTCTGAAGGATTCCTTCTCAAAATTAATGCGGCTGCGGCCCGGCCTTAGAGTGCTAACTACAACTCAACCTTCTTGGCGATTGTGAAATAGTCCAGTGGGTCTACAGCTTCATGAACGTAACTAGAGCCATCCCAAGGATCGACATGGCCAGCCGCTTCGCGGAGTCGTAACGCAGGACGCCCTTATCCTCGCCGTCGAGAATCGTAAAAGCGGTTTGTCCCTTACCGATTCCCTCCCTGATCGTCTCGACTTTGACTTCAGACACGTCCAGACGAGGAAGTCTTTCTTGAGCGGAAGAAAGAATCAATGCGGCCACGAGATACAACACGCGGGTGACAAGGAGGAAGGCTGTCAAGATCTACACCATTTCATTAAGAATAGAGGGTGATCGACTCATTTTATGTTGGCCTCACGGGGTCGATCCACGCTCCCGAGCATAGACGAAATAAATGCGGTCTGCAATGTTGCGGCCTGACCGACGCACCGTGTGGGAAACCTCCATTACGCGATTTGAAGCTTCGAAAACCCGGCCGCCCGAAAAAGGAAATTCCGGGTCAGACCGGTGAGCTCCGTTTCTGACATTTTTGTGTGTCGCAGGAAGAAGGGAATTCACACGTCTGACGCCGAATTTCTGGCATAATCTTTTCTTCACGTCATGTTTAATCCGGAAGTCCTCCTTAGAATCAGCAAAGAGGTAGGTGCGCCGGTTTCGCGTGTGGAAACGACGCTCAAGTTGTTGGAAGAAGGGGCGACGGTTCCCTTTATAGCGCGGTACCGGAAGGAAGCGACGGGGAATCTCGACGAGGTCAAGATACGCGACATCGACGAGAAACGCCACTACTACAAGGATATCGAGGACCGCCGCAATACCATTCTTGCTTCGATCGAAAAACAGGGACAGCTGACCGACGAGCTCAAGGCCAGAATTCTCGCCTCCTACAGCAAGAACGAGCTGGAGGACCTTTATCTTCCATACAAACCCAAACGAAAGACCAAGGCCAGTGTCGCCCTGGAGCGCGGCCTCGAGCCGCTGGCTCGGTATATCTGGGATCAGACAGGCACTGATCCGGTCGGAATTTTTGCCGAGCAGTTCGTCAACGCCGAGAAAGAGATTCCAACTGTTGAGGCGGCCGTCGAAGGGGCGCTGCACATCATTGCCGAACGCATCGCGGAGGATGCCGACTTCCGGAAGCAGCTGCGCGAGCGCGTGCTCGCGGAAGGCGTTGTGCGCGCGAAGGTCGTGGAAGGAAAGGAGTCCGAGAAAACCAAGTACTCGATGTACTACAACTTCGAAGAGACAGTGTCGAAGATCCCGTCGCATCGCATGCTCGCTATCCGGCGCGCCACGCGCGAAAACGTCCTGAATTTTTCTGTCGATCTCGATCCCGAGAAATTCATCGCAAACCTGATTCCGCAGGTTGTCAAAGATGCGCAGTCGCCATTCGCGGTCTTGCTGGAAAGCGCGGTCCGCGATGCCTATGAAAGGCTGCTTCAGCCCTCGATCCAGAATGAGGTGCGGTCATTCCTCCGGGAGAGGGCGGAGTCCGAGGCCATCAAGGTTTTTGAAGAGAACCTGAGGACATTGCTGCTGGCACCGCCTGCAGGTCAGCTCAGCGTCATCGGAATCGACCCTGGACAAAGGACGGGCTGCAAGGTTGCCGTCGTCGATCAGACCGGAAAGTTCCTGGAGAATCAGACGATTTATCCCACCGAACCGAAGAAGGACATCGAAGGCGCCGAAAAGATCCTTCTCGACCTGACGCAGAAATACAACGTACGGGGCATTGCGATCGGCAATGGAACGGGTTCGCGCGAGACAGAAGCGTTCGTTCGATCACTGGCCGATAAGAACAAACTGGAGATCTTTACGGTCGTCGTGAATGAGTCCGGCGCATCGATCTATTCGGCATCGAAGCGGGCGCGTGAAGAATTTCCCAAGCTCGATGTCACCGTCCGCGGGGCGATCTCGATTGCGCGCAGGTTGCAGGACCCGCTGGCCGAACTTGTAAAGACCGAGCCGAAATCAATCGGCGTCGGCCAATACCAGCACGACGTGGATCAAAGGAAGTTGAAGCGCAGCCTCGCCGCCGCAGTCGAATCTTGTGTGAACCGCGTGGGCGTGGATCTCAACACGGCATCCGTGGACCTGTTGAAGTATGTGTCGGGCATCGGTGACAAGCTCGCTCTTGGAATC
>QHXD01000158.1:0-2274 GCA_003223895.1 Acidobacteriota bacterium | reverse complement strand
GAGCAGGCGGCGGGCTTCCTGAGGATCAAAGAGGGTGAAAGCGCGCTGGATCGAACGGCCGTTCATCCGGAATCCTATCCACTTGTGGAGCGCATGGCGGCCTCGCTCGGCATACCGGTGAGCGAACTGATCGAGAATCCGGCCCGGGTCAATTCCATCGACTACCGGACTTTTGAAAGCGAGGCAGGCAGATACACGCTCTCGGACATTCGTGACGAGTTACTCAAGCCGGGCCGCGATCCTCGCGACAATTTTGCCGTTCCGAAATTCCGCGACGACGTGAAAGAGATCGCGGATCTCAAGGAAGGTATGGAGCTGGAGGGAACGGTAACGAACGTGACGAACTTTGGCGCGTTCGTGGACCTCGGCGTTCACCAGGATGGACTGGTCCATATTTCGGAACTGTCGCACAAGTACGTACAGGATGCGCGACAGGCCGTCAAGGTCGGTGAGGTTGTGAAGGTGAAAGTGATCGGCGTGGATTCGACCATGAAACGAATCAGCCTTTCGATGAAAGCCATCATGCCTAAGCCGAAGCGCCGGCAGCGTCCCAGGAAAAAGCCCAAAGCGGCTGCGGGGCCCCAGGCTGCGGTGCAAACGCCGGTCGCCGCCGAGGGCGCTGCAGAAGTCCGGCCGGTCGTTCCATTGACGACCCCTATGGGCCAGGAAGGCGCACCGCGCCCCAGGAAACCACAACGGTTCCCCCAGCCACGACAGCAACAGCCCCGTCCCGAGAAACCGGCACAACAACAAGCCCAACAACCGCCTAAAGTCCGGCCGGTCAAATCACCTGTCGAGGCCGCGCCTCCTTCCAAGCAGACAATGCGGTGAAACAAAAGCATGGGTTCGGACGTACTATAGCGTTGTGAACTTCAGCGAAGCTGTCTTCATTGCGCTCTCATCATTGCGTGCCAATCGTCTCCGATCCCTGTTGACGCTGCTCGGCATCGTCATCGGCGTGATGGCGGTGATCGCTGTCGTGTCGATCATCTCGGGCCTGAACGATTACGTCGCCCAGAAAATCTTCAACCTTGGGCCCGACGTTCTTACTATCAACCGAATGTCGCCTGTCATTTCTTCCCTGGACGACTGGGTTGAGAATCAGAAACGCAAGAACTTGTACATGGCCGACATGGAGGCAATTCGGAACGCCTGCAAAAATTGTAAGGCCGTTGGTGCTTCCGCCAGCGCACGAGCCCGCGCAAAGTTTGGGCGTGAGTACGTGGATTCGCAGATTCAGGGGTACACCGCCGAGGTGCCCTCGATTCTCGGTAATGAATTGCAAGGCGGAAGATTCGTCACGGAGTACGACGTCGATCATGCACGCAATGTCTGTGTGATTGGGTCCGACGTCGCAGAGACCCTTTTCCCGTTCGTGGATCCGATCGGAAAGACACTGATGGTCGATGACCGCCCGTTCGAGATCGTCGGTATCGGCGTCAAGCAGGGCTCCGTCCTGGGGCAGTCCCGGGACAACTGGGTGACAATTCCGATCTCATTGCACCAGAAAATGTGGGGCTCGCGTCGATCCATCAATATCTATGCGAAGGCGCTGGACGAGAAACATCTTCCCGCAGCCGAAAGCGAGGCGCGCCTGACGTTGCGGACGCGGCGTCATGTCGCCTACAGCGCCAAGGATGATTTTGCTCTGAATACAAATCAGAATTTTCTTCAGATCTGGGCGAACATCAGCCAGGCGTTTTTTGCGGTGACGATTGGCATCGCGTCGATATCCCTGATCGTCGGCGGCATCGTTGTGATGAACATCATGCTTGTCTCGGTGACTGAACGAACTCGCGAAATCGGTATTCGTAAGGCGACGGGCGCGCGGCGGCATGACATACTGATTCAGTTTCTGGTCGAATCCGCGACACTGGCTCTCGTCGGCGGAATCATAGGAATTCTTCTCGGGTCCTCAATAGCCATTGCCGTGTCATGGCTGACTCCCTTGCCGGCTTCAATCAAGTGGTGGGCGATTGCTCTCGGACTGACCGTCTCGACCAGCGTGGGATTGTTTTTCGGCATTTATCCGGCAACGAAAGCGGCGAATCTGGACCCCATTGTGGCGTTGCGATATGAGTGAAATCCTCCTGCTTGCGCTCGATTCACTGCGCAAGAACAAACTGAGGTCGTTTCTGACAATCCTCGGGGTCGTCATTGGCGTCTCGACGGTGATTGGAATGTCGTCGATCATCAGCGGCTTGAACAGCAATATCAGCGGGCAAATTGCGGATCTCGGCTCAAATTTGATCTTCATACAGAGGATTCCTCCGA
>QHXD01000157.1 GCA_003223895.1 Acidobacteriota bacterium | reverse complement strand
CCAGAACGGCCAATGCAGCGTGTCTCATTGCCTAATCCCGTGTAAGTCTGAAGTCACCTTTGGTTGTTCCCTGAACCCATGTCCCTGTGATCTTGCGGTGCCAGGAAGCGATGTCCTCCAGCTTGCCTTCGGCTGCGATGTGGACCGCTCTCCCGGACTGGTCCTTTGTATCCGCTTCAATACGAACAGTCCAGTTGGTCACATCCAGCAGAACGCTGCCTACCGGGATGGAATCCGGGCCTGGATTGATGGTGCCTGTGACGTTCTTACCGTCCCAGTTCATGACGAACGTGAGGTGATTGCGCTGCGTCGTAGTCGGGCCCCAATCACCCGACCAGGTACCTGTCAATGGATGTCCTTCCTGGGCGATTCCCGACACGACAATGCCCAGGCACGCTAAACCGCAAGCCGCACGGAACATTCGTTTCCACATAGACCACGGAATATAGCGCTACAAGGTTCGAAGCGCAATGTTCAGGATTCCGCAGGGGTGTTGTCAAACTTTTGTAACGAAAACTGGGCTGGACAGAAGTACGTGCGCCGAGTACTATTCTCCGGCCGCTGGGGATAAGATAACTGGATAAATTGTATAGCAGGAGCCAGGCATCTGCAGGAAGCACACTGGTTGCGAGGTGTTGGTGTGTGTGGAATCTGTGGTGTAGCGTATTCGGATAGCCAGAAGCTTGTTGATCGCGGTGTACTCGAGCGCATGCGCGATGCGCTGGTACACCGGGGACCGGACGATGCCGGTCTACATGTTGACGGGGCCGTGGGTCTCGGTTCGCGGCGTCTGTCCATTATTGATCTCCCCGGTGGGCGTCAGCCGTTAGCGAACGAAGACAGGTCCGTCTGGATCGTTTTCAACGGGGAGATATACAACTACATTGAGCTGCGGCGTGATTACCTTGCCAGCCGTTTTCGCTTCTCCACCGACTCGGATACTGAAGTCATCCTTCACCTTTACGAATTGTTCCAGGAGGAATGTGTCCATTACCTGAACGGCATGTTCGCCTTTGCCATATGGGATCGCAACAAACGTCAATTGTTCCTGGCGCGTGACCGGTTCGGCATCAAGCCGCTCTATTACACGATACAGAACGACTCGTTGATTTTCGGATCGGAAATCAAGTCCATACTCCACCATCCAAACGTGTCGGTTGCCGTTAATCCGAAAGGTATTGATCAGTTCATTACCTACGGCTACGTTCACACGCCGGAGACTCTCTTCTCGAACATTTACAAACTCCCTGAAGGGCACACACTCACCTGGCGGGCGGGAAAAACGGTGATTCGCCGTTACTGGGATTTAAGCTTTCGCCCGGTGAAACAGTTTTCAGAAGACGAGCATGCGGAACGCGTCGCCGATCTGCTGCAGGATTCGGTACGTCTCCGGTTACGGAGCGATGTACCGTCGGGCCTTTTTCTCAGTGGGGGTATCGATTCAACTGTCGTTGCCGGACTGGCGGCGCAGAATACGGGAAAGCTGAAGACATTCTCGATCGGTTTCGATACAGGGAAGGACTTCAATGAACTCGCTTACGCCAGGGTGGCCGCGAAAAGATTCGAGACCGATCATCATGAGATGGTTCTGACCCCGAAGGACTTTGTGGAGTTGTTTCCTCTTTTTGTCAGCCACATGGAAGAGCCGGTGACTGATGCAGCTGCGATCCCGCTGTATTCGTTGTCCATGTTCACCTCGCGTCAGGTAAAGGTCGTTCTTTGTGGAGAAGGTTCCGACGAATTGTTTGCCGGATACCCGATTTACCATTACATGAGTCTGATCGAACAGTACCGCCGAATCCCAAACTACTTGCGGAAGACTCTCTTCAACCCGCTCATCGCGGGAATGTGGCGGTCCGAAAAGATGAACAAATATGTTTACCTGTCGGGATTGCCGATCCAGCGGCGGTATCTGAACGTCAATCTTTACGATGTCCGGTTGCGGGAAAACATATACCGTCCGGATTTTCGCCGCAGTCTCGCCGACTTTGATCCCGTGGACATGGTCCAGGACAACTATCGCCGAACGGAAGGATGGGACCTGTTGAGCCGTTTGATGTACCTGGACATCAAAACTTGGCTGCCCAATGACATTCTCATGAAGGCCGACCGGATGAGCATGGCCGCGTCCATTGAGCTGCGGACCCCCTTTCTCGACTACCGTCTCGCCGAGTATGCGGCGTCCGTCCCTTCCAGCTTCAAGCTGCGGCTCGGTCAGAGCAAGTACATCTTGAGGAAGGCGTTCCAGCATCTCGTCCCGAAACAGATTCTTCGGCGCCCAAAGATGGGATTTCCCGTTCCCCTTGCTTCCATGTTCAGGGGAGCTTTGAGGCCGCGTTTGGAAGAAGCAGTGCGGGATACGCGGTCGACGAAGAATGGCTACTTCAATTTCAAGTTCCTCCAGAGCCTTCTGGATCAGCATCTCAGCGGTGAAGCCGATAACCACCAGGTTTTATGGCGTGTGCTGATTCTGGGAGAATGGATGCGGCAGTTCAGGAACGGGCTCGGTATTATAATTTCGTTTGTGACTGCTAACGCCGTAATTTAAGCCTCAAAATCGATAACTCACGCCCAGCCCCGGCTGAAAGTTGTGGACCGTACCCAGGGGCCCCGGACCATAAAAGAGAATTGTATCGCCGGCATCGATGCGGATAGCCGTTCGGCGCGATGGATAGAATTCGAGAACTCCGCCAAGATCCATCGCAAAGTGATTGCGAGTGAGATGCCATAGCCCCATTCGCGCCTTTCCAAAAGCACCGAATCGGTTCCAACGGAACCCGCTCTTCAATCCAACCAGCGCACTGGCCTCCCCGGAGTAGCGCGTTACCTCCGCGTCGACGGCGGCTCTTTCCGTGAAGTTGAGAAACAGGCGTGCACCGATACCCACGGGTGTTATGTCGATCTTATGAAGATGAACCCCCGTGACCTGAACGCCCAACTCCACGGGACTCGACTGGCAGTGGCCGTTTGCCTCTGCAATCAGCAGCAGCAACACGGTTCCGGCGACGCGGATCATACCATCAGATGCTGCATTGAGTTGTAGCTGAGGCCGAGTGTGAGGATCTTCTGGAGAAGCTGGCCGTAGCTGAGTCCGAAATGGGCGGCGGAGTCGGCGAAGTCTTCGTTCTCGGCGATCTGCGGATTCGGATTGGCCTCCAGCAGGTAGAACTCACCGTCAGTCGTCATGCGGTAATCCATGCGGGCGTAGCCGCTCAGGTTCAGGTGGCGGTAAATGCGTTTCGACAGGTGCTCGATCTTTCGTTGTAACTCCGGCGGAAGATCGGCGGGCTGGGTCACGAGTCCAACTCTCTTTTGGTAACTGGTGTTCCATTTGAGCCGGCCCGTGGCGATGTTCAGGGAGCCTTCGGGCAGGTTCTTGATGATCAGCTCCCACGGTGTATACGTCTGCAGTTTCCGATTTCCGATGACGCTGACGTAAATCTCCCGGCCCTCGATGTACTGTTCCGCGATCGCATGGCTGCTGGTTGTGCGATGAATAAATTCCACGCGCTCGCCGAGCTTCTCGTCGTCGTTCACGACAGAAGCTTGCGCGATGCCTACGGAGCCCTCCTCGACCACGGATTTGACCATGAGTGGAAACTTGAGCCGTTTCTGCCTCGTCACTTTTTGCCCCATCGGAAACACGGCAAACCCCGGCACAGGGATGCGGTGAAACGAGAGAATCTTCTTGGTGAGCGCCTTATCTTTGGCCAGGGTCAGACCGCGTGGATTGCATCCGGTGTAGGGCTGCCTCAGCAGCTCGAGATAACTCACGACATGTTGATCGAAGAGTGCGTGCCCTTCGAAATCCTCCAGGAGATTGAACGCGACCTGCGGCTTGTGTTCTTCGCGGGCTTTCTCGATGACGGCGAGATCGCTCAGCAGGCCGCACGGATGGACTTCGTGCCCCATTGATTTGAGTGTTGTAATGACGTCGTACTCTGTTCTCCAGGGCTGTTTTTCCTTGTCCACTCCTTCTTCGAGAGTTTCCGGGGGCATCAGCTCCTGGCTCACGAGCACGAGAATTCGCAGCTTCGATTTGGGTTTGAATCTCACAACGGAATCCGGTGATAGCCGGTTCGCAGGACCTGCATCACCTGCATCGTCAATGTCACGATACTAAGTTCTCTTATTTCATCTTCCGGCAGGGTCATACGAAGATTCAACTCCCGGCAGCGAACGATCATGTGTCGCACAATGTGGTTGATGGTGTACTGATGCACCCCTGTGCCGCGGGCCACGACGTCGCAGATTTCACGCCGGATGCTTCTTAGAAACTGGGCGGCGCTGGGCATTGAATGATGGCGGGGCTCGGCGGAAAAGAGCCGATAAAGATTGCGCTCGTAGGACGCCGGCCAATGGATCGTGTAATAGGCTCGCTTCTTCCGGTAATGTTCGCTCAAGGTCTTGGTTAGCCTGGGCAATGCATCGATCTCGCGGCGCGAATTGAGCGACGGACGTTTCGTTTCCAATTCCTCCATCAAGTCATCAACATACTCGAGCTTGCGCATTGCGCCCCACCCCAGGTATTGCCGGCGCCAGCGCGAGCCGGGTTTGAGCCAGACGGCGAAAGTCTCCGCGAAATCTTCGGCAGGATGCGCCTGAGCATACCAGGCATCGAGATTTAGGACGTAATCGCGGCTATCGGCCTGCGGCTGGTACCATTCCGGATAAGGAACGCGAAAGGAGCCGAAAGTATCGGTCCAGCCCCGGCGTGCGTGCAGCCGGAAAGCGTTGCTGAAGGCATGTCCTGCTTCATGGCGGAGAATCCGCATACATTCGGCTTCGCCGGCTCCCTCGACCTCCAGCATCTGTGACCGCTCGAGTTTGATGAGCCTGGGATGCGCCAGATAGAAAGGAATCGCAAACCCTCCCACGTTGTCCGGCGTAAACCACTCTTCGGACAGCCAGACGTGGGGCCGGAAGGGGATCGAACGCGCATCCATCTCGCGATACAGCTTCTCGATCCGCTGTTCTAAACGCGTCCCGTTAATCCGCAATGGAAGGTCGCAAAAGCGAAGATTCAAGAGCTGGCGGTCGGTCAGCCTGTCCAGTTTGCTTGTCACGACTTCATTTTAAAGAATTTCGCCAATCCTCATGAGACTTCTGGTTTTAATGGAGGCTTTTTTGAATTACTTAAAAGTATCGTTATTGGGAATTTCTGGTTGGGTTTCGCTAAGTGCTTGCAGTTCAACGCCCCAGGCGGTGCGCATCTAAAGGAAGGCGCCGGCCGCGGCAGTCCGTCCGGGGAACAACTCCGGCAGGTAACCACGGTGACGGCGGCCGAAAGGTCGATAGATCAATTAGTTGTGGTCACCGGAACGCTGGCAGCCGAACAGGAAATCGTCCTTGGAATGAAGGTGGCGGGACGCCTCGCGGAGGAGGAGCGTGTCCCAGATCAATCGTCTGGACCGGAAGCGCACGTTCACCGAGTTCCTTATCGCGTTAGCTCTCTCCGTCGTCTTCATGTACATGATCCCGGCCTCGCTTTATGAGAGCATCAGCCATCCATTCACCATCCTGCTGGCATTGCCGCTGGCTGTTCCGTTCGCGTTGTTCTCGCTGTGGGCAACCGGTCAGAGTTTGAATCTCTACCCGGCGCTGGGCATGTTGGTGTTGTTCGGCGTTGTGAAGAAGAACGCTATTCTGCAGATCGATCATATGAATGCCCCTGCGTGCAGCGGGCTATCCCAAACTGGAGGCAACTCTGATGGGTAATCGGGACCGTCTACGCCCGATTACGATGACCACGCTGGCTCTTGTTGGCGGCATGCTTCCACTGGCCCTCGGCACGGGACCCGGCGCCGAAGAGCGCCGTGCAGTGGCGGTTGCCGTCATCTAAGCCGGCGGCCTCCCCAGCGCCATTCCAGCGGGGATTAAGAAACCGATGTTAAGATCGTGTTGGGTACTCCACTATGCTCGCAACTCGAATACGTCAGAAAGACGGAATCTTCTACTTTGTCAACTTCAAGGCACGCGACATCCTTAGCCGGGTGAAATTCACGAGCCGCTTCTATTTCGAGGGCGAGACAATCGAGGCTGAAGCGGACGAGGATGACCCCATCGCGAAATTCATCGGGTCCGTCGAGCGAACTGAAAAGGCGTTCCAGCGTTTGCTGAGCCGGCGCAAGGTCCGGGAGATCGTCAACTTTTACGAGTCCGCCGAAACACAGCCCGCCATCCCCGGCACTGTTCTTCTCTTCTCCGAAGACGTATTGAAGTTCCGGCCGCTGGGGCAGTACCAGTCGGTAGGCGATCTGGAGGATCCGAAGTCCGGCTTCCTGATCATCGATGGCCAGCACCGGCTCGCGGGACTCCACTTCTATGGCGCGCGGAATGAGAGTCTGCTGGATCATATCGAAGTGCCCTCTGTGATTTTCGACGGCAAGACGGGTGACTTCGCCGCCGAGATGTTCGTGACGATCAATTCCACTCAGACCAGGATCAATCGATCACACCTTGTCGACCTGCTGGACCGCATCAGCCGCACGGATGATGAAACCCGACTGGCGGCGAGCCTCGTAAAAAAGCTCTACGAGGCGGATTCATCACCGCTTCAGTACAAGATCAATCGCCTGGGAGGCCGCAGCCGCCAGGAGAAATGGATTCTGCAGGCGGAACTGTTCAACGAAATCAAGAAGCTCATCATTCAGAATGACAAGCTTTTCATGAAGGACTTCCGCGGCAAGACGGACCGTGCATTCGAGCTGATTGCGGATTATCTGAAAGCTGTCCGCTCTGTGATGGAACGAATCTGGGGCGCCAACGATAGATACAAGTTTACGAGCAGCGTCACACTGAAGGCGCTCATCCGTGTGCTCGGCGATCTCACGCTGCAGGAGGACCTGATCGCAAAGTGGCGAGAGAATCCGTCCCCCAGGGTTTTTGAACGGGTGATTGCCGGGTGGGCGGATCTCAAAGACGAGTTCCGCAGCGAAGGTTTCTACGAGCGCTTCCCGGCTAAAGGCCAGATCGAGCGCGTGCGCGTTATTGAACAAAGGCTTCTGCGGGAGGTGCATTGAGCGGGGGCCCTTCTCCAGATCACTAATCACTGATGTCCAATGTCATTGGACATTGGACATCAGTGATTAGTGAT
>QHXD01000156.1 GCA_003223895.1 Acidobacteriota bacterium | reverse complement strand
TTTGCATGGCCGACGGCCCGCTGCGCGCCCGAAGAGCCCAGGCGACGAGCCAGGTCCTCATATGAACGGGTTTCGCCGTATGGTATGCGCAGCAATTCGTTCCATACACGGCTCTGAAAAGGCGTACCCGGATAGACCAGCGGCATTGAAAACTCCCGGAGAGAGCCGGCGAAGTATTCCCGAAGCTCTTTCTGGAGCTGATTCAGATGCGAGTTCTCCCCCGGCACGATCGCAGAGGAGAAGACCTTCCTGAGTGTGCGGAATTGTGTTTCCAGCATTCGGCGGTCGGTGAACTCGAGCAAACAAACTCCGTCGTCGTTCGCTGCGGCAACGATCGGACCAAGAGGGCTCTCGATCCACGTAACAACAATACAGTCGGTGCCCCGGCTTGTGCCTGGAGGCCGTCCGAAGGTGCGGGTGAAGGCGTCTCTGAATCCGCTGTGCGACTCGTAGCCGTTCCCCAGCGCCACGTCATCGAGGCTGGCTCCCCGGCGGAGTTGATCCAAAGCGTCACCCATACGCCTTGCCCTGCAGTAGGCCTGAAATGTCATACCGTAGTGTTTTTGAAAGTAGCGGCGCACGCGAAAGGGATCAATTCCGAATTGGCGTACTTCGGAATCCCTGATTCTTTCTTCTTTTTTGTCGACGAAGTTCAACAGCCGACCCACCCAATCCGGCGGCCGGCCGTCTGTATCCAGTGGACGGCATCGCTTGCAGGGCCTGTAGCCTGCGAAAACGGCTTCGCGCACGCTCGAAAAGTAATTTACATTCTCGGGCAGCGGTTTTCTTGCAGGGCAGGATGGACGGCAGAATATCCCGGTGGTGCGAACGCCCAGGAAGAAAATCCCGTCATAGGACGGATCTTTTTGAAGGTACGCTTGCTTCATCTCTTTAACGGACGGCATTGTATTGATCATGATTGCTATTCTTCCGCCAACAGCGACCTGCATTCCACCGATTTTTTGACGTCAATTTTTTGTGTCTTTGTGCCCTTGGAGTCTTTGTGTTAAACATGTGCGCGAAAGTGGGATTGAAACGAGCCGTTCTTGTCTTTATCACGATCCTGGCTTTGCCCGCATTCGTCGACAGCCAGTCAACGCTCAGTTTTCCCAGGGCCATTCAGCCATCGGAACTCAGCACGAGCGGTTTTGCCGTAGTGAACCCTTCCGCTGTTGATGCGGCCGTTACCTTCACCTTCTACAGGGCCGATGGTACGGTCGAAAGCGCGACGACGCGGACGGTCCCGGCGCGCGGCCAGTTGGCGAAGCTGGGAAGCGACCTCTTTCCAGGTGCGGCGAATGCCGGGTGGGTTGAGGCTACCAGTCCGGCGCTGGGACTGCAGGGCTTCTGGATGGCCGGGGACTGGACCACATTCATGGATGGCGCCGATGCCGCCGTTTCCTCGCCGGATCTGGTCGTACCGATTGTCACTCCGCAGTCCGAACTCCACATGGCAAATACCGGTACAAACCCGGTCGTGGCGCAGGTGCGTGTGTATGGTGAAGACGGACTTCAGCTCGCGCCGGCCGTAGTACAGGTCATACAACCCAAGGGCTTCTTCAAATCGGAAGCATCAGCGCTGTTTCCTGTTCTGAATCTCGCCACTGCAACGCACCTCAGGTTGACGTGCGTGAACCCTTTTGCGGCCCTGGTGATTGTACGCAACTTTATCGCTGGTCCGTCCTGGGCGGTCGCAAATGCCGTGCCTTCCTCGCAGACTTTGATGAACCTCAATTTTCCACAGGTTGTTGATGGAACGCTGGGCGGCGCAAGCTGGACGAGCGTAATAGGCATCACGAATCTCAGCACAAGCGCCCCGAACGACATAACCCTCACGTTCACTGCGGAGGACGGCGTCACAACGAAGTCCGTCATGCTTTCCCTTCCGCCCAACGGCGCCATTCGCAACAATGCACGAATGCTCTTCGGCTTGCCGGCCGGTTATCAAAGCGGATGGGCGAAGGTGACCGGAACTCTTCCCATTGCGGGCTTTGTCGCTTACGCCGAGACTGTGGCCGGAGGAGTAGCGGTGACGGCCGGACAGGGGGAAGCTCAGACGAACCTGCTGTTTGCCCATATCGCCGACCTGCCCCCGTGGTGGACCGGCCTGGCTCTGCTGAATCCCGGTGTCAGAAGCGTAAACGTGGAAGTTTTCGCACTCAATCCGGACGGCTCGCTGATCGGCGGCGCCCGCTTTGAGTTGAAAGGCTCCACAAAGATGGCAAAGCTGCTGAGCGAATGGGTGCCACAGACCCAGACGCGTACGACAGATGGAGGATACATTTTCGTCCGATCGGATGGCCCGATTTACGGGACGGAGGTGTTCTTCAGCCGCAGCCTGCTGATCCTTGCAAATGTGGCCCCCGGCAAACTCGTGCCGGGAATTACGTACGCGCCGCCCCCTTTGCCCTGATTTTTTTGGGGCCGCCGGGGCTCGCAGGAAGATGCTATACTTGCCCGCTTTTTCTAAAGAACAACAATGGACCACCTGATTCTTGCACCTGCCGCACGCCGGAACGCCGTGCTTGAACTCATGCGCTCCTCCCAGCGCTTCCTGACTCTCTCCATGTTCCGCTGTGACGACCTGTCCGTGATCGACGAAGTTGCCGCTGCAGTAAAGCGAAACGTGCGGGTTCGCGTGTTGATCACGCAACGGGCACGCGGCTGGAAACAGCGGTTGAAAGAACTGGGTGCGCTGCTGGAAAGCACGGGCGCAATCGTGCACCGGTATGACGGCCCGTTGATGAAATACCACGCAAAGTACGTCATCGCCGACAACGGGCGCGCGCTGGTCAGTTCGCTGAATTTCACGCGGAAATGTTTCGAGAGCACCTGCGACTTTATGGTGTTCAGCGAAGATCCGGCGGTTGTGTCGGGTCTGAACATCATCTTTGACAACGACTACGGACAACCGGCATCGCCACTGCCCGAGCTGACGGATCGACTGATCGTGGGGCCCGATCATGCCCGGCAGCGGATCACTCATTTGCTTGCCGGAGCCAAAGCGAGCATCCGGATCATCGATCACCGGGTCATCGATCCGGCAATGGTTTCTCTACTTCTCGAGAAACAAAAAGAGGGCGTTCTCGTTCAGGTCGTTGGGCAGGGACCGATGGGGGGCCTCATATCCCATGGCAGGATGATTCTTGTCGATAATGATGTTGCCGCCCTGGGCAGCATTCACTTGTCGCCGCCGAGTCTCGATTCCCGGCGGGAAGTAGCCATTGTGGTTCGCGATCGGGAGAACGTCAACGAACTGAACGATTTCTTTGATAGCCTGGCCGCCGACGGGTCCAATCTCATGAGCCTTTCATCAGAAACTCACGTACATACGGATGACGATGAAGATGAGGATGAAGATGAGATTTATTCTACGGTGGGCGCATAGCCTCCTTCTCAGCGTTCTCATCTGCCTGCCGCTGTCGGCTCAAGACGAGACGACAGACAAGAACACGGGCGTCCGCCTGGTGTTCAAAGACAAACCGTCGCTGCGCTTTGGCCGGATTTTGCGCATCGACTTTCGCGCAAAGCTTCAGGGCGACTTTCGCGCTTTTTCTCCCGACCTGACAACCGATGAAGGCCAGTTCGACATGCAGCGCGTGCGCTTCGGACTGGAGGGCACTTTCCTCAAAGAATTCGAATATGAAGTCGAGCGGGAATTTCGAGATTCTTTCGGCGGCCGGACTACCGATACACCTTGGCGCGACGTCAAATTGAACTTTCGGTACTTTCGGAACTTCCAGTTTCAGGTCGGAAAATTCAAGATCCCATTCAGCATGGAGCAGTTGACCGGCGCTCATAACCTCGATTTCGTCCTGCGCTCCCGCGTGGCCGACGATCTGGCGCCCGGTCGCGACGTGGGCGCATCGCTTCACGGCCGGTTCTTCCAAAGAGGGCTCAACTACGAAGTCGGCGTCTTCCGGCACGGTGGCGAGCACGAAGACGCACTGGCAGCGGAGACAGAAAGCATCGCCCCGCGCACCTACGCCGCACGTGTGACGGGGGCGCCCTTGCGGCTCCTGCGGACTCCGAAAATTCTGAAGGATCTTGAACTTGGGATTGCCGGGACTTCGGGCGGAATCCCCGAAGGACTGAACGGCATGCGCGGGCATACGGCCTCCGGTAAAACCTTCTTTCATCGCTCGAACGTCCGCGGCACGCGCTTCCGTCTTGGCACAGAACTGAACTGGAGTCCCGGACCGTTTTCAGTAAAGAGCGAATTCATTCACGCTCGCGACGAGCGATCCGGACAAAGCATCCGTGGAACCGATTTGCCTTCGCTCATTTCAAGAGGCTGGTACGTGACCGGGACATGGGTGATCACGGGTGAGAAAAAGGCCAATGGTATCGAACCCCGGCGTCCATTATTTGTCGCCGGGGGTGTGGGCGCCATCGAACTGGCCGCCCGTTACGAGCAACTTCGATTCGGCAGCAGCGAGCATATCGGAGCGCCTTCGCGAACTCCGCGGGCTTCGAACATTCTCGCCAACAGCGATCGCGTGTGGACGGCAGGCGTGAACTGGTATTTGAACAACTTCGTTAAAGTTCAGGTGAATGGTATTCACGACAGGCTCGAGGATCTTCAACGCAGTCCGATTTCCGGCCGCGCCGGTTATTGGATGGGTCTCCTGCGGCTGCAATTTGTGATGTAATGCGAAAATTCTGCCTCCTGGCTTCATTCCTTTCCTTTTCAATTTCCCTGTCCGCCCAGACGGCTGATGATTTCTTCAACGACACGATCCTGCAAGAAATCCGCCTCGATATCTTTCCCGCCGACTGGGAGAAGCTGAAAGTAAACTTCCTGGACAACACATACTACCCATCCGATATGACCTGGCGGCTCAAGGGCCAGAATGTGGCAATACCTCAAATCGGCATTCGTTCGAGAGGCACAGGAAGCCGCAGTTCTCTCAAACCCGGCCTCCGTGTGGACTTCGACCGCTACGACTCAAAGCAGAAGTTCGCGGGTTTGAAATCGTTCATCCTTCGCAACAACACGCAGGACGCGTCCATGATGCACGAATTCATCGCGATGGGATTGATGCGGCGCATGGGGCTGCCAGCTATGCGCGAAGCGTTCACCAAACTGTACGTTAACGGCGCCTACCTGGGTCTCTACACCGTCGTCGAATCCCCCGACAAAACTTTCCTCAACGATCGCTTTGGCGAGGACGGTGGCTACCTCTACGAGTACGACTACAATCCCGGCGATAAGCCCTGGTTATTCGACTACAAAGGTTCGAATCCCGCGCTTTATGTCCCGGCGCCTTTCAAGCCCGAAACTCACGAAGACAGCCCGAATCCCGCTGCGATCGAGGCGCTGGTTCGCACGATCAATCAAGCGCCAGATGCCAGCTTCACATCGGCCATGGCGCGGTATCTCGACTTCAATTCATTCCTGACGGAGATCGCGGCCGAAGCTTTTCTTGCCGAACAGGACGGGATTCTCGGCGACTACGGCGTCAATAATTTCTATCTCTACCAGTTCGTCAACGCGACTCGCTTTCAATTCATACCCTGGGATAAGAGCAACACTTTCGACGCGCTGGACCGGTCCGTCTGGCAAAACACCAATGAAAACGTTCTCATGCGAAGAACCCTTGCAGTGCCCGGTCTCAAGGCGATGTTTGTGGACGCCTTATCGCGCGCCCGAAGCCTGGTGGGCGGCGCCGGCGGATGGATGGAAAAAGAGATCAGCCGGGCTTATGCGCTGATCCGTGACGCGGCATATCTGGATACGAACAAAGAGTGCGATCCCGGACATACCGGCGCACTGAGGCCCTGCACGAATGCCCAATTCGATGCCGAGGTCGCCTTCATGACTCAATTTGCGCGGACGCGAAGCGACACGGTCGCGTCCCAGATCGCGGCAGTGACCGGCGGTCAGCAGTCCTTCACGATTTCCGATCGGGGCGGATCTTCTTTCCTGAGCAAGGGAACAGCGAGCACGGCTGCCGTCGGTTATGCGCGAATTCAACCGGCCACCAGCAATACGACCCCGGCCGGAATGGCAATCTTCGGCTTCCGGCAGAACGATGTGCTCGTCACCGAGGCTTCGGTTCCTGCAGCGGGGCTCGTACAATCGGGGCGGATCTTTGCGGAAGTGAATGGTCCCGTGAATACCGGGCTGGCGATCGCGAATCCAAACGGACAGGACGCGAGCATCAGCTTTTATTTCACGGACTCGTCCGGCAATAACTTCGGTCAAGGCAGCACCACGATTGCCGCGTATCGCCAGACCGCTCATTTCCTGAACGAGGCTCCTTTCAACGGCGGCGCCTCTCTTTTCGGTTCGCTTACCTTTACG
>QHXD01000155.1 GCA_003223895.1 Acidobacteriota bacterium | reverse complement strand
GGGCGAAGTTGCTGGTGAGAATTGTGACTTCCTGGATCGCGTCCATGCTCGGCTGTGTCTGCTGTTGATTCAAGGGTTAATCCCTGGGAAGAAAATAGCCGCGAATTACGCGGATTACGCGAATGGGCGCACCAAAGATTCCTTGATGCGCCCATTCGCGTAATCCGCGTAATTCGCGGCTATTTTCTTCCCATCAGTGATCAGTCATTTAAAACGGCGACTGACCGTTTTGGTCGCGTGGCACGAGGACGAAGGCGCCTCCGACCGGGATCGAGTAGGTGTAGGTGCTCCTTGTTTCACCATTCAGCCCGGCAGCGAGGGGATTTCCCGACGCATCGAAAAGGTCGATACGGCCCACGATCGTTGCGTTGGTGTTGTTCACCAGCGCAATCTGAGTAGCCCATCCGCCCGCAATCGCAAATTGCGGGATGAGCAGGGCCGTCGCGCCACCAACAACTCCCGGCATTGGCGAGTTCGGTGAGGATCCCGCTGCCAGAGTTGTCGACGGAACTCCGGAGACCGCCGCAGTCGCAGCAAGGGGAAGGGTGCTGAACACCACTCCGGAAAAACGCAATCCGACGGCAGCGAAAGGAGAGGCGCTGTGAAGCGACAGGCTGCCCCGGAATCCCGTTCCGATCGTATCGGAACCAAACAATTCATTAACGAATTTTGCGACTTGCTGATGAGCGGGAACGGAGACTACGGCCGGTGTCCCAAGGACAATGCCGTCCTCATCGCGCAGCGTCAGCGTCACGGCGTTTGCCGCGCCGTTGGGATTGACGATGGCCACGCCGATGTTCCGGCTCAGGTTCGGAATGATCTCCACGAACATGGAGGCGTCCGTGGTCATCGGTTCCGGAACAATACCGGCCTGCGACAGAACGGAACCTCGGTACACGGTGCCGAATGTTACGGTCGGAGTCGGCGCTCCGGAACTCGCCTCGGGGGTGATGATCATGTAACCGGACCGGACGGCGCCACGCTCGACTTCCGACGTCTCCGGAGTAGTCGAAGCAACCCGCGAAGTGGTAAAGCTTTTTACGCTTCCGCGGACCGGGGCTGATGTTCCGTTCTGTGCGACCGCGCGGAAATAGTACCTCGTATTCGGCTGAAGATTTCTTACGGTCTGGCCAAAGTTAATCGAAGCATCAGCAGTCCCGAGCGTCTGCGAATCCGTCTGATTCGATAACCCGGATGTTCCCCATTCAAACCAGGCGATCGTCGCACCGCCGCCGGCTTTGACCGATCCCCGTAGTTCTGCGGAGCCTGACGTGATCCCGCCGGCGTCATTGGTGGTCACACTTACGGTAGCAGGCGCATCGCGCGACGTCGTGAAGTTGTGCAGCTCTCCGCGAACGATTGCTCCGCCTTCGCGCTGCGCAACCGCACGGAAAAGGTAGGCCGTGTTCGGTTTCAGTTCCCGTACTGACTGTGCAAAGTACGAGGCCGCGCTTCCGTTACCGAGATTCTGTTGGGTTGTCTGGTTGGTGACGTCTCTCGTCGTTCCCCATTCAAACCAGGCGGACGTGGATGTGCCCCCTGGATTGGTAACTCCCCTCAACTCCGCTGACGAGGAAGTGACCACGCTTTGTTCCAGGGTCGCGACGCTCAGAGCCGTGGTTGTCGGGGTATCTCCACTACCTGTGGTGAACGACCGCACCTCGCCGAGCGAGCTCGCTCCTGAACGATATGCTGTGGCCCGGAAATAATACGTCGTTCGCGGTTGGAGGTTTCTGAGCGCCTGAGTCAGGTTCGAGGTGCCTGCGGCATCGCCGAACATTTGCACTTCCGTACGCGATCCCAGTGCCGTCGAGGTCCCCCAGTCAAACCAAACAGCGGCCGGGCTGCCTCCTGTGTTGATGGTTCCGTTCAATACGGCGGAATTGGAAGTGATCGTCGTCGCCTCGGCGGTGGTGACGTTCAGAGGCGCACTGGTCGTAGGAGCGCTGTCGCCTGTCGTGGTGAAAGTCTTCACCTCGCCGCGAATGCTCTCGGCTCCCGAACGGTAGCCGACCGCGCGGAAATAGTAAGTCGTGTGCGGTTGAAGGTTCCTCAGCGACTGCGAAAGGCTCACGCTGGCGGTCCCAGCGGCAAACGTCTGTACATCCGATCGTGTTCCAAGTGAAGTGGTGGTTCCCCACTCGAACCATCCCGCAACGATGCTGCCCGCCGGAGTGATGGTTCCCTTCACGATTCCTGATGCGCTTCCAACTTCCGCAGCGTCGTTGGTCACGACCGACGCAGTCGTCTCGGCCTGCGCGATGCCTGCAAACAGAAAGATGAATACATAAAAGAATGGTAAAGCTTGCCAACGTCTTGTTGATCTCATGTTTCCTCCTAGTTCGGGCGCGTTATTGGCAAACGGGCTGCCAATTGTGTAAGTGTCAGAAACGACTTGAACTAGTTAGGAAAAGGCTTGATGGAACTGCAGAAAAGTGTCTCTCGAAAGTGACGAAAAGTGTCGAGGGATGAACAAGATTACTGATCACTGATGGGAGGAAAATAGCCGCGAATTACGCGGATTACGCGAATGGGCGCACTAAAGATTCCTTGATGCGCCCATTCGCGTAATCCGCGTAATTCGCGGCTATTTTCCTCCCATCACCAACGCGCCTCCATGCCCTTTTTCTTGATCACCGGCTGCGCCGGCTCCCCCGACACAAACTTCACCAGCGCTTTGGCCGCGGAGAGGTCCTTCGCTGTTGCAGAAAGGCCGGCAGAAAACGTGGTGATTTTCTGCAGATCGCCCGGAAGAGGACCCACAATCTCGATGCCGGCAACCGGCAAGAGCTCGCTCATCTGTTGCAGGCCCATTTCAGCCTTGCCGTTCACGATGAATACGCCGACCGGACCGCTCTCGACCTCGACGATCTTGGGCTTTACCTGATCGGCGATTCCGAGCCGCTCGATCACATTCAGAAAATGGAAACCGCTGATACCGCTCTTGCTATTGGCAATCGACTTCGCGGCCAGCAGCGACTTCTTCAGCGCTTCAGGCGTTCGGATGTCGGGCTTGGGCGCGCCTGCCCGCACGGCAATCCCGATGCGGGAACGGGCAAGGTCGACGCGGCTGCCCGCCGCCAGCTTTCCCTGCTTGATGAGAGTGTCGATCGCTTCGTCAGTTGCGATGACCAGATCCGGTTTTGCCCCGTTCTTGATCTGGTTCTGAAAGTTGGTGGTGGAATCGTAGGTGACGGAAATTTTGTTTCCTGTCGTTCGTTCGAACTGGGGAACGAGTTCGAGGAACACCTCTTTGAAGGCGTTGGAACACATGACGGTGACTTCGGCGGCTCTTGCCACAGGCGCCGCGATCATCATGCCGAACCCGGCCGCCATTCCCGCTATGGCGATTTTCGACCATGTCCTCATTGTTGTTCTCCTCAAAGCTTTTCCTCCATCTATAAAAGAGTCGGTCGACGTAGTGTATACAATAGATAAAGAAACCATCAAAGGGAGCAATATCATGAAAACTTTCGGCGCGTTAGCAGTAACGAGTCTTTTGCTGAGCTTAGCGCCGGCGCCATACAGCACGGCTTTTGCGGCGCAACAAAACAAGCCGCAACTGGAAGGCAAGTCGAGTGCGAATCGGGGCCGAACGACTGCGCTCATTGCCGACGAAGTCCGGCATCAACTGGTCATGCTGCCCAACTACGGTGTGTTTGACTGGATCGAGGGCACGGTAGCTCCTGATGACTCCGTGACGTTACGTGGGTTCGTTGCCGCTCCGACGACCAAGTCCGATGCAGAAGCGCGGGTGAAAAAGCTCGAGAGCGTCGCAAAGGTTGTAAACCAGATCGAAGTCCTGCCGCTTTCGCCCAACGACGACCAGATCCGCCTCGCGACTTATCGAGCCATCTTCAACTACAACGGGCCGCTGTTCCGGTACGCGACTCGGGCCGTCCCGCCGATTCACATCATCGTTAAGGATGGGCACGTCACGCTGAAAGGTGTAGTGGCCAATCCGATGGATAGTCAACTTGCTTATATGGCCGCACGCGGTGTGCCGGGAGTGTTCGACGTAAAGAACGAACTGGAAGTGGAAAAGCCGTAGAAAACACAAAGGCACAGGGGAATTAGCCGCCAATGACACGAATTACGCGATGGGCGCATCAACGATTTCTTGTGCGCCCATTCGCGTAATTCGTGTCATTGGCGGCTAATTCCCCTGTGCCTTTGCCTCCCTTAGAAATTCACCCTCGCGTTAAGAGTAAAGGCTCGGCTTCCTATCGCGCCCGTGATGCGGCCGAAGTTCAGGGAATTGATATCCAGATTGGCATTGTTGTTGCCGAAGCCCGTGAAAATCGGTTTGTTCAAAATGTTGATCGCATCGATCCGCAACTCAAACTCCTTCGTCTCCGTAAGCCTCACTCGCTTGACCAGGTTCATGTCGAGGTTAAGCCGCGCGGGCCCTTCAATCCACTTCAGGCCGAGACTGCCGACTTCTCCCGGAGCTGGATTCGCCAGGAGAATCCGGCCCTGAGAATCCACGATGACGCGGTTGCTGAATGCGCCCTGGAGTCCCTGCAGCGACGATACATTTGCCCGGGTCGGATCGGTGACCACCTGGAGGCCGTCGAAGTACGTTACGCCGTTCGCAAGCTTCGTCACTTTTCGGATATTCTTCGGGAAATTCCCGACAAGGTTCGGCGTCATGATGCTCGTGGTCGCATTAATTGATGATGTGGAGCCATTGATGTCCAGAGGAGCACCCGAGTTCCAGCTCATGATTCCGCCGAGCTGCCAGCGCTCAACCAGCCGCTGAACCAATCCGGGGACATTGCCGAGAAATTTCTGGTTGGGCCCGAACGGCAGTTGCCAGGTGCCGTTACTGCGGATCGCATGCGTTCGGTGAAAGCTGAGCAAGCCTTTGTCCAGGGCGATGTTCCTGGGATTCCGATAGCTTGCCGTCCGGTCCGGATTAGTGTCCCCGGTACCGGCCAGGCCTATGGCGCGGCTCCAGGTGTACGACGTCTGGTTTGTGAAACCCTGCGACAGGCGCTTCGTCACCTGCAGTTGCATCGAGTGATAGGTGGAGTTGGGCGAATTTCCATTGAGCGTGACGCTCTGGAACTGCGGATTGACCACAATGAAATTCTCCGCAAACCCGCCGTTTCGGACCAACCCGCCGGCTTGACCCGTAGCAGTCGGAGATGTGTTCAGCAGGTTCGCAAACTGCCCGACGTCACCGTTGGCGATGAAGGCGCGGAACAGCGAGTTATTGCGCAGCGAGGCGGATCCGGTAACGGTCGTGCCGTTTACTATCCCCAACCCAAGATCGCGTCCACGCAGCATTTGATCGAACAACAGCGCGTCACCTCCTGCCCGCGTGATGTTGTAGGCGTTGAGGATTCCGTTCTCGAAAACATTCACATCGTTGAGCGGAAACGGAGCCCAGAGTTTTGTGGCTTTGCTGCCCACGTAGCGGGCTTCGAAGGTCAGATTCTTCGCCAGCTCGCGCTGAATCTCCAGGTTCCAGTTCTGGACGTATGGATTAACCCGCTTATCCTCGTATCCCTGAATCGTCTGTTGCCGGTCGGTGAGTGGAATTGGCTCGAGAGGCTTCGTAGTGCTCGCCGGTACGGGCAGACTGAAGTTGGAGAGACCCAGGTAATTATTGGTTGTCTGTTCGACAAACAGGTTCAGGCCGGGTAGATTACCGACGGCGCCATCAACAGCGATATACGTGGCTGCGCCCTGATAACTGACGCCGTATCCCGCGCGAACGATGGTCTTGTCTTTTCCCCACCACGGCCGCGACCAGCTCACACCAACGGCGGGAGCGATGTTGTTCCATCCCTTGTCGTGTTCACCTGGCCCGGGCGTCCGCCGGCAAAGTTGCTTCCCTGCGTCCCGGCCGTGGTCCCAACCAGATCGATCACATTGCGTGTCAACAACGGCAGGTCGCGGACCTTGTATTCAGGAAGCACCGTACCCACCGATGACGACGATGTGGCAATCAACGTATCGGCCGCCACGGTCACTTCAACGGCCTGTGCGACGCTGCCCACCTGCAGCGCGAAATTCAAGCGGACCTGCTGCGAAACCCCAAGATTGACATCGCTGTAGGTCCGGGTCTGAAAACCGGGCAATTCCGCACTAACCTTATATCGCGAACAAAACTGGAAACAACAACACTGCCGCAGTGACGAGAAGTTTTCTCATGGTGGGGTTCTCCTCCATCCTTCAAAGGGTTCGTCCAGAATGCTTCGACTTTGATCAGAAACTTTTTTCGGAAGTGATATAACGACCGGTTCTGTTATGTCAATTGGAACCTCGCGGAGTTATAATCCCGCCTCGATTTCTGACAAAAAACCTTTGCCAACGAGTTCGCGTTGCTCAGATGGAATCAAGTTGGTCTTAGCACGTAGGCGTGGGCTTTATGCCCGCGTTCAAATACCGCCAGAAGAATTCTTTAATTGTGTTTGAACGCGGGCATAAAGCCCACGGCTACGTGCAGACCGACGATGTTTTCCATTTGAGCGCAAGAAAATGAGGTTGACCATGAAGAAATTTTTCATCGCATCGGCCGCATTGGTCTGTCTCCTCTTACCCAACATCACATTCGCTCAGACTGGTAACGCCTCCGTCGGCGGATTCGTTCAGGATGCGAGCCGGGCATTCATTCCCGGCGTAACAGTGACCGCAACCAACACCCAGACCCGTGTTGCCGCCATGGTGATCACGAACGAGGCCGGCGCCTACAACATTCCAAGCCTGCTGCCGGGAACCTACAGGCTGAGCGCGGAGCTTCCCGGTTTTCGCCCGCATATCATCAACGATGTGCAGTTGGGCGCCAACGCGTCGGCCCGAATCAACTTCACGCTGGAGGTGGGCGCGGTCACGGAGTCGGTTGAAGTAACCGCAGAGCGCACCGCGTTGCTGGCCGAATCGTCGGCAACAATCGGTCAGGTGTTGCCTGAACAGCAGGTCCGCGATCTTCCACTGGTAAGCACCAATGTGCTCGATCTGATGAAGACCATGCCTGGCGTCCGGGGCAGCGGTCTGGGTACCTCCACAACGTTTGCCGGCATCAGCACGAACTACGTCAACACGGTGCGAGACGGCATCAGTGTGCAGGAGGGGCGGTACGAAAACGGTGTGGGTGCGACCACGCTCGTCAACCCCGACATGGTTGGCGAATTCCGGGTCATCCTTACGCCCGTAGACGCGGAATTAGGCCGCGGCAACGGACAGGTTCAAATCATCACGCGCTCCGGAACGAACGAGTTTCGTGGAAGCGGTGTGTTGAACATCCGG
>QHXD01000890.1:1667-3177 GCA_003223895.1 Acidobacteriota bacterium | reverse complement strand
ACCATCGCTCGTAATAGCTCATTCGCAGATAGTCGGCTGGAGGCAAGAGCTCGATCCCGTGCCGGTCGGTGTCGAGGTTCCACTTGCGCCAGGCACGTATCGCGCGGTTCAGCGAGTATACCCGCCCCTCCCAGACCGCATGGAAAACAGGCTCGTTTTTTTCATACTGAACAGGGCCCATGCCCTGCATGCCGCCCATGTCGTGCACGCCGTTCATTCGTTCCCTCCCGGACGCGGCGCCGGTACTTTGGCGACGCCCACCATTGCATCCCGCGTAACGAGCGCGGCCAGTTGGTCCTCCGTCATGTTTTCCGTGCCTGAAGGACGCTCCGGAAGGACCAGGTACCGCAGCTCTGCCGTGCTGTCCCAAACGTGCAATTCGACATCTTCGCCGAGTTGCAGTCCGAATTCGGCGAGCACGCCGCGTGGATCGATTACGGCTCGGGACCGATAGGGCGCCGATTTATACCAGACCGGAGGCAGGCCGAGAACCGGCCAGGGATAACATGAGCAGAGCGTACAGACGACCAGATTGTGGGTTTTCGGGCCGTTTTCAACGACCAGCATATGCTCCCCCTGCCCACTGGTGTAACCCAATTCGGCAATCGCTTCAGGAGCATTCGATAGCAGGCGTTTTTTATAAGATGGATCGGCCCAGGCCCGCGCAACCACGCGAGCTCCGTTGCGAGGTCCAACCTTGTGCTCGAACGTGTCGACCAGGGCGTCGAGTGCCGCAGGGTCAACTATTCCCTTTTCGACCAGTAGAGATTCCAGCGCCTTAACGCGAAGCGTCAGGTCTGAAGGGACCTCCTGATGATCGTGACCTGACTCCTGCGCACCGAGTTGACCGTGCGCAGCCGCTGCCATCGCAGCAGTCAAAAAACCGCGGCGAGTCGTGTTCATAGATGAGCTCTCTAACAGGTCCTCTCAGGCGCCGTTTCCAATATTCCTGGGAGACTTCACGGCCTTCTTTGGATCCACACTCTTGTCGACGGTGATCGCAAAGAAAGGCGTAAACATCTCCTCCCAGGTCATGTTGCCGAAATAAACGGTCGTGTTCGGATCGGGATTGAACTTGTTGTTTGCCGAATTGTCGTAGTGCGCGACGACGATCATTTTGGTACCTTTCGGCACCTTAATCGATTCCGCCAGGTCGTACCCGAGCTGCCAATTGAAATCGTAGTGGGGGACGTTCAACACAACCCGTTCCGTCCCGTCGGGGAAGACCAGCTTGTATTGCATATCCTTGCCGCGCACATGCATATGCGGCGACATCCAATGTAACTCCGCGTCCACGAGGAAGGTAAATTCGGCCGGTTCCGGCGCATAGTTAGAGGCGTTGGGCGGAACCGCAAAATGCGTGGGATCTGTCGTATTGCCGGTCTCAATCAACCAGCGTTGTGGCGGTTCTTTAGCAATTGTGAGACCCACCTCCGGCCGATCAGTGGCTACGGCACCGTTTGGAGTGTAATGGATGCTCCATGAGACATCGTAGCCTGCCGGGACCAAC
>QHXD01000890.1:0-1600 GCA_003223895.1 Acidobacteriota bacterium | reverse complement strand
CCAGTATTGGGATTAACCCCGTCTGCAGCGCGACCCGCCAGCACTCGGCCTCTTCCATCGGAGGTGGGAGCCAGGATTCTGCGAGCTGTTGGAGCGACCTCGGCACCCGTGCCGTCGCGCTGCTTGTCCACCCAGAGGAATGTGTTGTAGACCGTGTCCGGTCTGTGCGGAACAAAAGAAACACAAATGTGATGCGTGATACCCAACTCGCTCGGCTTGATCTCGACAGAAGTTACCCACGTGTCTTTGGTGAAACCCGTCGGCGTTACCAGTGTCATCCACTCAATCACGTTCTTGGAGGGCGCAGCCTGGACGGTAAATGGAACTCCCTTCAGTACGATGTCTGGCTTCGTCGTCCATCCATTCTCGGGCCACTCGGCCGCTGGCGGTGCTTCCTTGGGATCGCCCTGCGGAGCCCCGTTGTCCGCCCATTGCACGATTGTGTCGATCTCTTGTTGCTTCAACGAACGGTCGTTCAAAAAATGACCATACTGGGGATCGGCGAACCAGGGCGGCATCTTCCGCGTAATGACCGCCGCTTTCATGGCTTTGGCCCACGGACGCGTGGTCTCGTAAGTCAGGAATGACATCGGCGCAATATTCCCCGGCCGATGACAAGTTTGACAATTCCGTTCCAGAATCGGCAGGACATCTTTATAGAATGTCACCATTCCGGCTGCTGGCGCTTCAGCACACATCAAAAGGACAGCAGCTACTGAGCCGGCGAGCCAAGTTCGTATACCCATGTTCGCTCCTATGTGCACTTTTATTTGTAACAAGTTAGCACGCTTGTGTACGAAGACATACTTTTTGTCGCCGTGCGAAGTTGGCGAACGGTGAAGGCCTCTTCCGTTCGGATCGTGCCGTTACCCGATCGCTCAACGAAACAGGAAAGTCGGCCCGCGGCTCGGCATACTTTACAACAACCCGCGGCCATTTTCGACGACGTGTGTCGTCGCTGTGATCGCCGAATGAATGGCATATCACACTGACCTGTCTAGTTGCCTTTGCGGTGGAAACATGTTCGACCGCGCGGAGAGGTATAATTACAGAATCATGCCCGTTCCGCCGTCCACGAATAACAAGACTGGTTGGACACACCTGGTGGTCACCTTTCGGTGGCCTCTAGTTTTCGTAGCCGTTTGTGCAATCATGTTGCTCGCGTACATGTGGACTGTGAGCAAAGGTGCGCAAACGGCTGCAGATATCGGCCAATCTATCGCTGGTATCGCCGAACGATTTCGGACCGGAAAAATCACCACCGCGTTCCTTGCCGCTGTTCCGGAACTCACTTCCACGGGAAGCGGCAACCTTGAGGTGGCGACGGCGTCCGCCACGGAGACGTTCACCCGCTCGGAGGAACGGCGAATCCTGTGGGATTGGGTTTCTCTCGGCGAGACGGTGACCGAAATCCGGGCCGGCGTGACATACCGCTACTACGTCAGCTTCAACGACCCCTGGGACATCGACGTGTCGGATCACACCTGTATGGTCAAGGCACCTGCGCTGCGTCCAAGCCTGCCTCCTGCCATTCATACCGACACCATGGAAAAAAGAATCGAGCGAGGCTGGTTCCGATTCGATGCCGAACGGCAGATGG
>QHXD01000154.1 GCA_003223895.1 Acidobacteriota bacterium | reverse complement strand
AACACGAGCAGCGGCGGCATCAGGAATGACGCGAGCGTAAAGAGCATGACGCGCTTATTCCACCATCGCTTCCGCTTCGATTTCGACCAGCATGTCAGGCGATATCAAACGCCTGACCTCGACCATGGAGGTCGCCGGACGAATCTCCCCAAAGAACTCGCCATGGGCGCGTCCAACGTCCGCCCACTCATCGATATTGACCACGAACATCCGTGTCCGCACGACATCCTTCAGCGAGCCGCCGGCACGTTTCAACGCGGTCTCGATGTTTCGAATCGTCTGAACGGTCTGGGCGTACGCATCGCCGGGCCCGACGATCTCACCCTTTTCGTTTGTCGCGGTGGTTCCGGACACGTGAATGACATTTCCCATTCGCACCGCTCGTGAATACCCGACGATCGGCTCCCACTTGGTTCCTGTGGCCACGTTTTGTCTAGCGGATTAAAGATGAAGTAGTCGTACGCATATCGTGAAATCTCTGCGATGCCCCGGTCGCGCTCGGCAGCCGTTGCTTTCGCGTCTTTCGTGAATACGGTAATCAGGAGGTGTTCCCCCCGATACGGAAGATAGACAATACCGGTATCGTTGGTGCTTCCGCCAATAGTGCCGGTCTTGTGCGCCACAACCGCGTCCTGCGGCAGCAATCCTCGGATTCGAGAAAGACCGGTTTGGCAGTCCTTCAGAATCTCGATGATTTCATCCGACGTCGCGCGGTCCACGATTTCGCCGCGGAGGATTTTTTCCAGAAGGAGATTCATGTCGCGCGGCGAGGCCACGTCCTTCTCCGCCTTGCTGAATTCGTCGTTCGCGCGCGTGGCCGTCTGTGTATCGATCGCTGCGAACTTGTCCCTCAACTCCGGGAGCAGAAGCTTGCCGAAGTTCGAATAATCGATTCCGGATTGATCGAAGATCATCTCCTGGGTCGTGCGGTCCACGCGAATAGTGGTCAAACCCAGCGACTTCATGCGCGCCGTAACATTGTCCGCACCCACTTTGTTCAAAAGAATGTCGGCGGCCGAGTTGTCGGAAATCCTCATCGTCAGGTTGATCAGGTTACGGATGCTGAGTTGAACCCCGGGCGCATCGAACAACTGCGACATGGATCCGCTTCCCACGTGGAGATCGGCTGGTGCGACCTCTATCCTGTCATCGAGATTCAGCTTGCCTGCGGCACGCTGATAAAACAGTTCGACGAGGATCGGAAGCTTGTAGGCGCTCGCCATCGGATACTTTTCGTCGCCATTGACGACAATCTCCGTTCCCGATTCAAAGTGCTTGATGGCCACCCCCACGCCGCCCCTGGCGCGTGGAAGCAACTTTGCGATCTCGGCACGCAGAATCGAGACATCCGCGGACCAGGCGGCGGTTGTAGAACACATCAGGAAGATGCATAAGGAGAGCATTCGTCGTCGTTGCATAAAATCCTCCCTTTTTGTTAGTGTCGGACTCGTGCGCAGTCCGAGGGCTGAAATGGACAATAACTTAAAGGAAACTTTATGAAAAGACTGACGCTCCTGCTCGCCGGCATGGCGATCGCTGCCGCGACAGCTACCGCTCAGGATTACGGCATCAAAACGCACCAGCTCAAGAATGGGATGAAGATCCTGGTCCAGGAAGATCATTCCATTCCCAACGTCGCTCTCTATATCTTCTACAGGATCGGATCGCGCAATGAGCGTCCCGGGACGACCGGTCTCTCGCACTTCTTCGAGCACATGATGTTTAATGGCGCGAAGAAGTACGGGCCGAAGAAGTTCGACGAGACGATGGAGGCTGCCGGCGGATCGAACAACGCCTACACGAGCAATGACGTGACGGTTTACCAGGACTGGTTTCCGCGATCCGCCCTGGAAACGATATTCGACCTCGAGGCCGACCGGATTCAGAATCTCAACTTCGATGAAAAAATGATCGAATCCGAGCGCGGTGTCGTAGCCTCCGAGCGGCGAATCTCCGTTGACGCAAGCAATATCGGACTCCTCTACGAACAGCTCGCCGCGACTGCCTACACTGCCCATCCTTACCAGTGGCCGGTGGTCGGATGGATGGTCGATATAGAAAACTGGACAATGGAGGACCTCAAGCATCACTTCGACATCGGTTACTCGCCGGCTAACGCCACGATGGTCGTCACGGGAGACATCACGCTGGATGAAATCGTGAAGCTCGCGCAAAAATACATCGAGCCGATTCCGTCGCGCGGCCTGCCTCCGAAGGTGACGACTCGCGAACCTGAGCAATTGGGAGAACGGCGTGTCGTCGTGCGCAAGTTCGCGCAACTGCCGATCGTGATGATGGGATATCACGTGCCGGAGGCGGCAAATTCCGACTATTACCCGCTCCAGGTGCTCAGGACCATCCTTTTCGAAGGCGAGAGCTCACGGATGTACCAGCGCCTGGTGGACAAGGATCAGCTTGCGATTTCCATCAACGGCGACTACACGCCTGCCTTCGATCCGACACTGTTTGAAATCACCGCCCGGCCCAAAGAAGGAGTCCAGCCAGATGCCGTCGAGAAGGCAATCTACGAAGAGGTGGAGCGATTGAAGACCGGCCAGGTTTCGGACAGGGAGCTGGAAAAAGCCAAAAATATTCTGCTCGCCGATTTCTACCGGCGCATGAAGACGATTAACGGCAAAGCGAATGCGCTGGGCCGTTACGAGGTTTTTTTCGGCGACTATCGGAAGATGTTCACCGCCGCCGACGATTACAGCAGAGTGACCAAAGAGGATCTGCAGCGTATTGCGAAGAAATATTTCACCGACAAAAATCGAACCGTGGCGACACTGATTCCGGAGAAGGGGGAGACCAGGCAGTGAACCGCATCTTCTTGTTTTTATGCCTTTGTGTCCTTGTGTTTTCCCATCCGCTCGCAGCACAGGACTCCTCTCTCCGCCTCCCTGCTTTCTCCAAGTTCCAACTCCGAAACGGCATGACCGTGCTGTTGCTCGAACAACACGAAGTTCCCATCATCAGCTTCAGCATGGTCCTCAAGGCGGGCTCCACATCAGATCCCCAGAGCAAGGAAGGCCTGGCCTCTCTCACTGCCGACCTCCTGCGAAAGGGCACTCGCACGCGCAATTCGGATCAGATTTCGAGCGATCTCGATTTCATCGGCGGCGAGTTCGACATGGGCGTTTCGACCGACTTCACCACCGGCAGCGCGGAATTCCTGAAGAAAGACATCCGGCAGGGACTCGACCTGATTGCCGACATCATCCTGAATCCCGTGTTCCCGCAGGAAGAGGTCACCAAGCGCATCCGGCAGCGTATCGATGAAATCAAGTCGGCGAAGGATCGAGCCGACAGTGTGATCGGACGATACTTCCTCGCCTACCTCTACGGAAAGCATCCATACGGCCGGCCTGTCGATGGCGACGAAGTATCATTGGCGGCTATCACGCGCCAGGACGTCGAGAGGTTTTATGAAACGAATTACGTGCCGGCAAACATGATCCTTGCCGCGGCCGGTGACTTCAGTACCAGTGAAATGCGCGGGCTTCTCGAACAGCGATTCAATCCCTGGCCTGCAAAGAATCCTTCGCCAGTGAGGATCGAAGAGCCGCGGCCCGCACAGGGCAAGCGTCTACTGCTGATCGACAAGCCGGATTCCACGCAAACGTACTTCTACATTGGGAACGTGGGTATCACTCGAATGAACCCGGACCGTGTGGCGATCGGCGTCGTCAACACGCTCTTCGGAGGCCGCTTTACCTCGAAGCTGAACACCGCCTTGCGCGTCGATTCCGGCCTGACGTACGGCGCCCGATCCTCCTTCGATCAGCGCAGAATGGCCGGCCCGTTTACCATCGCGACATACACGCGAAATGCCACCACGGAGAAGGCCATGGATATGGCGCTCGAGGTCCTGGCCAACCTCCACGAAAAAGGCATTACCGCGGAAGAACTGGCGTCGGCCAAGGCATACCTGAAAGGTCAGTTCCCTACCAGCATCGAGACTTCGAGCCAACTGGCTTCCACCATCGCACGGCTCGAGTTCTATGGCCTGGATGAAAACGACATCAACTCTTACTATTCGAAGATCGATGCCATGACGATGGCCGATGCGCGCAGAATCATCCAACAATATTTCCCGAAGGACAATCTCGTCTTCGTCCTGATCGGCAAAGCCGGCGAGATCCAGTCCCTGGCAAAGAAGTACGCGCCAACAGTCGACACGAAACCAATTACTCAACCCGGATTCTGAGACGCGGCCACGTTTTTTAGTGGCAGGAAAGGTACAAAGCATCGGGAACAGGGCATTCCCCTCCTGGGACAGGAGGGGTGGACGCGCATCAATAAAATGCCGCGAAGCCTCCTTTGAAAGGCGCGGCCGGGGTGGTCAGTTCGGGAAACATTCGTCAAGACTGACCACCCCGTCTGCGCCGCTTCGGAGGCTGGCTTTTTCTTAATGGCGCAGCCACCCCTCCTGTCCCAGGAGGGGAGCACCCTCGCCTCCTGGCTTTCGCTTTCCGCGCTTTGCCGCGCCGAAGTATATTAATGCCGGGTAACGCCCAGGAGCCGTGATGATGAATTACAAAACTGATTCCAGATGGTGTCGAGTTCTTCCTCTAATCGTGCTGGCGATTCTAGCCACGGCGGATTCCGCGGTGCCGCAACAACGTAAAGCGCAGCCCCCGAAGTCCGTACGCCTTTACGTGTTCGATTGCGGTAGCTTGAACATTCCAGACACGTCACCCTATCAGCTCAAGAAGGAGGACCTGGCCACAACCTATATGTCAGTCCCTTGTTTCCTCGTGGCCCATCCGAAGGGAACCATGATTTGGGACGCGGGAGCCGTTCCGGACACTGCGTTCAAGCCCGGCGGTGGACCTGGAACGCTTCGTTATGCGACCTCCCCCAGGCCCCTCAAGGTTCAATTGGCAGAAATCGGCTATGCCCCCGCCGACATCACTTACGTGTCGTTCTCGCACTTTCACTGGGACCACATCGGAAATGCCAACCTCTTCGCGAGCGCCACATGGCTGGTGCGAAAACTCGAGCGCGACATCATGTTCTCCGATCCTCCTTCGCCACGCACCGAGCCGGCCAACTATAGCGCGCTCAAGACCAGCAAGACTGTCATCATCACGAAGGATGAACATGACGTCTTTGGCGATGGCACGGTCGTTATCAAGTCCACACCCGGGCACTCGCCGGACCATCAGGTATTGTTTTTGAAACTTGCGAAAACCGGCCCCATTCTGCTTAGCGGAGATCTCTATCACTATCCTGAGGAACGGAAGCTGAATCGGGTCCCGACCACCGAATTCAACGCCCAGCAAACCGTCGCGTCCAGAGCGGCCGTCGAGGAATTCCTGAAGAAAACGCGCGCTCAGCTCTGGATTCAACACGACTTCACAGCCAATGCCAGGCTCAAGAAAGCGCCTGAGTTTTACGACTAGATTCCAGCGGAGACTTTCTATGCGAATGTACGTTTTGCTGATCCCCGTAGGTATGCTGCTCATGTTGGTGAGCGCGTGCACCGCCCAACAGCCCCCATCCGCTCCTCAGAAGGAAGCGGCGCCCGCCGGCGCCCAGGTCCAGGGAGACCTTCGCCAGGTGATGAGGGGCATCTTGTATCCCAGCTCAAACGTCATCTTTGCCGTTCAGGACAAAAATCCCGCCGAAATAAAGCCCGCTGCCGATCCGACAACCGCTACCGATCCTCTGGCGAGTACGTACGGAGGATGGACGGCGGTCGAGAATGCCGGCATCGCCCTGGCCGAGGCCGCCAACCTCCTTATTCTTCCCGGACGCAAGTGCTCGAATGGCCGAGCCGTCCCGCTACAGAATGCGGATTGGCCAACGTTGGTTCAGGGACTCCGCGATGCCGGAATGAAGGCATACAAAGCAGCCCAGGCGAAAAATCAGGACAACATACTGGATGCGGCAGGCGACGTGACCACGGCATGTGAGAATTGCCACTCGAAGTATCGTGAGAAACCGGGAGGCGAAGCGGACCGGTGCATGTGATGCGGATGCAGTCGGAAGTTTCCATTTCGCCGAGCAAACTGGTATAAGTTCGGCACAACACTTAGGGGGGTGCCCGATGCCGGAGCCCACAAATGGCGCAGTCGCCCAGACTTCGATCCGCGGCGCCATCAAGGTCGCCATATCAACCTCGAGCGATACGCTCGTCGCCGGTCAGGACTTCTCGATCTTTGTCACGATAAGAAATCCGTTTGAGGTTCCACTTGTCCTTCACAGCATCGCGACGTATCTTCCGACCGAGTTGCTGGATGCCGATAAGCACCTGCGGGATCTCCAGGCTCTCGATATCGAAGAACAAATGGCGGAACTGGAAGACGCCAGACGGGCCCTGGGTCAACCGCCAACCGGATTCGTCCCGCATCGTTCCCGAGCCCTCGCATGGCTTCCCAAACCTGTTCTTAACCTCGCGCCGATTACGCTAAGAACCCCCGGCTATCAGTTAGCTCTGAGCGCTGCCGGAAGCGCAGGCCCCACGATCGCGCGCGATCTGACCTCGGAAGCGCAATTTCCCATCAAAATGCCGTTTCACGGTACCGTCACTCATTCGATCAAGAACCGGCTGCACAAACTGGACGAAGAAGAAACCAGGGTCTACATCCGAAGCATCAATGAAGAAATGCAGGAGTATCGCGACGCGCTGGCGGCTTTGGACAACGTGACCACACCCGCCAAAACTCTTCAACCCGGCAACTCCACCACGCGAACTTTCAGGATTCGGTCCAAGAAGGCGATCTGGTTCAGGCCGGCAGCATATCGATTGCAGATTGAAGTTGAGTATTCCATCGGGGGCATAAGAAATATCGATACGATCGAACACCCCATTCAAATCAGAGCATCTCTAACCAGCCTCGTTCTCGGCGCATTCATCGGTGGACTGGGCGGCTGGTTCGCCGGTCATGGCTCCGTGGCGGCGCCAGGCGCGAACTCGGTCGTGGGTCTCACTGTAGCTCTGGTGATGTCCGCTATGGCAGTGGTGCTTTTCGCGCGCAAGAAAGAGGTTCAACCGATCATTACGGTAGAAGACTTCTGGGGCGGGGTCGCGCTGGGGTTTCTCGTGGCGTATTCCGGCGCTACACTCCACACGTTCCCTGCCTGATGTGGTGCTCAAACTCTTCCCGGAATAGCCGGATCGCGCTCAGGATCGGCGGGCCGGGCATGTTGATGAGCGCACAATAACCCTTGCCTCGATTGAAATCGACAATCTTTTGAAACTGGTCGAAGAGAGCGGCGTCCGCCTTACCCTGCTGGATGCGTTCGAGCATCACCGAAAGCATGTTCGTCTCCATGCGGCAGGCCGGGCATTGGCCGCAGGATTCGCGCGCGAAGAACTGCGCGATACGAAGCGTTTCTTCGACCATGCAGGTCTCTTTGGAATAGAAGCGCATCACGCCGCACCCCAGCGTCGATCCCGCCTTCTTCAATGACTCCTGATCGAGCGGAACGTCGAGCTGATCGTTCGTCAGGAACGCGCACGAGGGCCCGCCCGGAAGAATCGCCTTGAGCTCCGCGCCGTTCTTCAAGCCATTGCCGACATTTTCGTAGAGATATCGCAGCGAAGTTCCGAGCGGCAACTCGTAGGCGCCCGGACGATTCATCTCGTCGCCGAGACAAAAAAGCATCGTGCCGGGGCTATCAGGTGTGCCGTGGGTTCGAAACCACGAAGCGCCATTTCGGATAATCGGCGGGACGTTGGCGAGAGTTTCGACATTCTGCCGAGGCAGTGGAGGTTTGCCTCCGACGACCTCGATTGCTGCAGAGTCTTCGCCGGCGACATAGACGGTCGGAGCGCGATGTATAGTAACGGCGAGAGAACCGAGAAGGCCCGCCGCCGTCGCCTCACGCACCGCCTCATCCATCCGATTGAAGCAGTCGTCGTACGTCTCGTTGAGGTAAATGTACGCGTGGCCGGCCTGGATGGCTCGGGCCGCAAGAATCGTGCCCTCGAGGACGAGGTGCGGACGGTGCGCGATCAGGATGCGGTCCTTGAGACTGCCGGGCTCGTCCTCGCCCGCGTTGCAGACGACGTAGCGTGGAGTGGCTGGTGTTTCTGCCGCTACGGCCCACTTCCTGCCGGCTGGGAAACCCGCGCCGCCGCGCCCTCTCAGGCCGGAGGCGGAGATTTCCCGGAGGATGGCGGTCGGGGAAAGACTCTTCTTTAGGGCGTCATATCCTCCGGCAGCACAGTACTCATCAAAGGTCTCGCGTTGAGTCGGTCTGCCTTGTGGGAAGAGAATCATAATCGGAAGCTTGAACGCGGGCTAAAGCCCGCGACTACAAAGACCAAGGACGAAACCTGTTTCCCCAAAGGACCAAACCTGTTTTCCCAAATGTAGTCGCGGGCTTTAGCCCGTGTTCTCTTAAAACAACCCGGCGTCGAGAAGCTGGTGGATCAGGTCCTTCAATGAGTCATCGATGCCGTGGGTCAGTCTCTCGACCGGGACGCCGCCCTTGGCGTGACTCGCGATTGATATTCGGGCCTGCCTGGCAGCCCCCGAAGCACATGTAGGGCTTCACTTCGACGTCCGAATCCTTCAGCCCCTGGCTCAACTTGTCAAGGAGCTCGCCTGATCCGCGCGCTTTGCAGTCCTCGTTCTGACAGACAAGAACGTAACTCGATGCCATCAGCTATACCGCCAGCACCCAATCGGGCTGCTTGAAGATCTCAGCCAGCCGGACCTTGTCCAAAGCATTGGGCAACACCTCGTCGAGGTGCTTTCTATAGGCTTCAGGCGTGAGTTCCTCGCCACGGATGCTGTAGGTCTTGTCAGCATACTCCCCGATCGAGCGATGAAACTTCACATCCGGCAGCACAATTTTCGGCTGGCCCTCCGGTACGAGCTTGTTCAGCGCCTCCATGAGACCGCTGACTTCCTTCAGGTAATGCTGCCGTGAAAGCTCATTCAGCCGGTCGCGATCGGCCGGCAGATCCGTCTTTCCTTCGTCGTACCTGCCCTTCAAACCCCACACATAGAACCAGTACGCCGACGACGAAGCGTCCACACCGAACAGATCCAGCGCCACGGAAAACCACTTGTTGATGTGCTTCTGGATGAGATCCATCGGAACTTTGCCTGCCTTGACAACTCGAGTGAGTCCAGTGTGCCCTGTAAGAAGGTGATAGAACTCCTCCTGCAACATCGGCGTCATGCTCGAGGCCAGCGGCTTGAAGCCGGAATGGTTGAGCATAGTGAGCTGATACTTGCCGTCACGATCCACCAGCTCGGTGTAGCAGTAAAAGTCCAGCCAGTCCTGCACGTCCTGATTGAAGGCGCCGAGCAGCCGGCTGTCGTTGAAGGCACGTCGTTCGAGTAGCTTCTGCGCTTCCAGCTTTCCCGACGAGCCGAAGTACTTCACCAGGAGATAGCTCATCTGCGTGCCGTGCCGCATCTCTTCGCGCATGATCTTGACAGCCGACTGGAGGTCATACTCGGACGGAGCGGTGTTCAAGAGGTTGCGCTGCTGCTCGACGGATGCAAACTCCGTGTCGCCTTGATACGTGATGAGGTGGAGCAGGCTGTCGCGCACGCGCTGATCCGGAATCTGGAGCACGGTCTCCCACTTGGCGCGGCCGGCATAATCGCCGAACTCGATCACGTCGGATGGAACGGGTCCGAACTTCACCTCGAACTTGTAGTCCTCGAACTTCGAGGTATCGAGACCGATGTCTTTCTGCCACTGGCGGAAATAATCCGTCCAGTCATCAAATGTTGAAATTTTCCCCACAGCTAAGAAACCTCCTTTTGCGTCATTGGTGTAATTCGCGGCCGCAAACCACGCGAATTACGCCAACGCTCATTTCCCCTCAAACTTCGCTACGCGTTTCTCTTTGTAGGCTGTTAAACCTTCCGCAGCGTCTGCGCTGGCGAATGCCTGCGCCAGCAGCTCACGCTCGAACGCGAGGCCCTCCCACTGACTTCCCTGGATGCCGCTCTGGATCGCCCGCTTGATCAGGCCGACCGCTTTGCTTGGTTTATTCGGAGCGACGAACTGGCGGGCATAATCGAGGACCTGGTCGAAGAAGTCTTCGCCTTCGAAGATGTCGCCGATCAAACCGAACTCGAGTGCTTCTTCAAAAGCGATCATGCGCCCCGTGGCCGCGAGATCGATGGCGCGCGCTTTGCCGACGAGCCGCGGCAGGCGCTGCGTGCCGCCCATGCCT
>QHXD01000165.1 GCA_003223895.1 Acidobacteriota bacterium | reverse complement strand
CCGTGTGAGATCATGTAGTACCCAGCCATTGCAACCGTAGGAACGTAGCTCGCAACCCAGGCGACCAGCGAAGTGGCGATCGCCTGCTCTGCAGGGACCTGAAAGAAGGTCGTCATGCAAAAAACGTATCCCGCCTGAAACCCTCCGCCAATTCCGGGAACCTGGGCAATCGAACCAAGCGCCGCCCCGACCATCACCAGCGTTGCGGCCTCAAGGGAGAAGCGAAAGTTCATGCCGAGCATCATGGTCCAGAACTGCAGCGTAATGAGAACCCAAGTGAGGAAGGAATGAAAGAGAATCCATCCCAGACTCGAGCCTCGTTGAAGGAACGACAGTCCTTGTGAAAAGCTCCTCAGGAGCCGGCCGATTCTGTCGAACGGAATGAAACCCACGATGCGATCGATATTGGAACGAAAAAAAAACAGGAAGACAATCGCACCTATGGAGACGATGAGCATCACCCATGCGGCGTCCTTCATCAGCCTCAGTGTGGCGTCGGCTGCCGCAGGCAGATGCACGAATAAAAGCGACCAGCCGAAGAGCAGGATGAGCATCACTGAATCGAAAAACCGTTCGACGATAATTGTCGCGACCGAGGCCGTCAGCGAAGTCCGCTCCCGGCGCGCGATCCAGAGCGGCCGGACCAGTTCACCGGGACGTCCGAGAACAAAGATCGCGGAAAATCCGACGACTGTTGCGGTGATCAGCGGTCCGATTGGGATCGGTTTGAGCGGATTCAACAGGATCTGCCACCGGAAGGCACGCGTGACATAGGTGGCGTAGGTTGCAATAATCGAAGCCACGAGCCAGCCGGGATGCACGTTCCACAGACTGGAGAAGAACAGGGACCAATCGAAATCCCATCCACTCAAGCGATAGGCCACGATCGCAGCTGCAACGGCCAAGCTCAATAAAAACAATGACTTCCGGTTCACGACTGGGGGATTATCTCAGAAAGATCGGAATTATTTGAAACTTTTCTTCGCGCCACTTCGTTGATTAATAACGAGGTAGCAAGAAGCGGACGGAGCCTGAACAGGTTGCGGATAACCGATGCGGAGTTGGTGAAAGGCTGCCTGGCCGGCGACCACGGAGCCTGGGAAACCATAGTTCGCCAGTACCATCAGCGGATTTACAATCTGGCTTACCGCTTCACAGGAAGATTTGACGAGGCCGAAGATCTGACTCAGGAGGTCTTCCTCAAGGTTTATCGAACGCTCACGTCTTTCCGGCCGGAGTCCGGCGCGCTCGTGACGTGGATGGTCCGGGTTGGCCGCAATCACATCATCGACCACTACCGGAAATTCAAGACCGAACGCACCACGACAGACTCGCTCGAGGTCGAGTACGAAAAGGCCGAAGAGAACCCGGCCCGTTACGTGAGCCCGGCGCAGGCGCTCGAACAGCGGGAACTGTCCGAACGAGTTCATCGTGCGCTGCTCCGGGTTTCGGAGGATCTTCGCGAGGCTGTGATATTAAGAGATCTCGAAGAATTCACTTATGAGGAAATTGCGGATATGTTGAAGGTGCCCGTGGGGACGGTGAAGTCGCGAATTAATCGAGGTCGTGCGGAGTTAGCGAAGTTGTTACGGAAGGAGAACCGCGAATTACGCTAACGCCAGGCGAATTGGCGTTAATGGCGTAATTGGCGGCCAGATTTTATGAATTGCAACCATTGCGAAGAACGAATGTCGGACTACCTCGAAAATGCGCTCAGCGCTGCCGAGCGGCATTCGATGGAGCTGCATCTTCAGTCCTGCCTCGCCTGCAGCGAGCTGCTGGCGGGCATGGCGGAAGTGCTGGCATGGGGAAAAGCTTTTCCCATCTACGAGCCTCCTGCATGGCTTGCGCAACGAATCATCGCGAACACGCCCCACGTGGAGCGCGAGACCTGGCTGGACACCCTCGCTTCGATCGGGCGATGGCTGATCGAGCCGCGCACCGCGATGGCGATTTTCACTTCAATGTTGGTTCTCGGTTGGCTTGGAGGTCTCGCCGGCATTTCCGCCAACTCCTGGGTCACAGTCGTTCGGAATCCGGCGGCAATTTACTACGGAGCGGAAGGCCTGATGAACCGTGCCTATGATGAGGCGGTCCGGGCCTACTATCGCTCGCCACTTGTAACTGAGATCCAATCTCGAATTGAGCGGTTGAGGGAGATTTCCTGATGAATTGTGCGTACCACTCAGAAGCACAAAATGTCGCGTTCTGCATTCGCTGCGGCAAAGCGTTATGTAATGAGTGCGTCCGCAATGTGCGTGGAAGCGTGTATTGCGAAAACTGTCTTGCAGAGTCGGTTGGAGGGAAGAGCGCCGCTTCCGCTCCGCTGCCTCACGCGGAGACCGTTGCCGGTACGAATCCCGGAGCAGCCTTCGCGCTGGGACTTATACCCGGCGTCGGCGCGATCTACAACGGAGAGTTTGTCAAAGCAGCGATCCATCTGCTGATTTTCGGAACGCTGATTTCACTCCAGAACGTGAGCCGGTTCGGTGAACCCCTGTTGGGATTGATGAGTGCGGGGTTCTACTTTTACATGCCGTTTGAAGCGTTTTACACGGCCAAAAAGCGAAGACTGCGCGCCGAAGGCATCGAACTGGAGACGCCGATAGACCGGATGCAACGGCAGCTGGGCGCATCGAAAGACAAAGAGTTGTGGGGCGGCATCGCGCTCGTGGTCATTGGTGGCTTATTTCTTCTCGGCAACCTGGACATATTCGACCTGGAGCGGGTCGGAAGGTTTTGGCCGGCGCTCCTGGTTGTTTTCGGAGTCTGGCTGTTGAAGAAACACCAGGAGAAGGGTTGAGATGCTCGGTCCCCTTCTCCTGATTGTGCTTGGGATTCTGTTCCTGCTGAACAATTTGTATCCGGAGACTTTCCGGTTCGGCAGGATGTGGCCCGTCATTTTGATCGTGATCGGACTCGCAAAAGTATTGGACTACTTTCAAAGAGGCCAGAAAAAACCCGATAGCCAAAAGGAGGACCAATGAGCCTTCGCCGAAGCGCGGGAGGTATTTTCTGGGGAGTCACGCTGATGGTCATCGGCGGGCTTCTCCTCGCCAGAAACATGGGATACGCGATCCCGATCTGGGGAACTGTCGCACGCTACTGGCCCCTTCTGCTCATCGTCTGGGGCGTGCTGAAAGTCGTGGACTACATGCGCTTCACCCGCGCCGGCGACGATCGGTCTCTATTTTCGGGAGGCGAAGTGGCGCTGCTGATCATGGTGATCCTGGTCGGCGGAGCCATTACAACCGCCGCGAACCTCAATCCTGATGTGGAGAATATCTTTCAACTTGGGCATCTGGACCTTTGGGACATCACCGGCAACAACTTCGAGTATACGGAGCATCAGGAAGCAGACGTGCCGGCAGGATCAAGGATCGAGATCGTCAACTTGTATGGCAACGTCGATGTTCATCCCTCGGAGAGCGATCGGATCATCCTGGATGTGACGAAAACGATTCGAGCCGCCCAGAAAGCAGACGCCGACCGCTATTCCAGCGACTTCACGTTTTCAATCCGGAACGAAGGGTCCAGATACCGGATCGTTTCGAGTCGGGACGAAGGGCTGCAAGGCACGCGTAGAGCTCGTCAGTATTACAAAAGCTCACTGACGATCCAGGTGCCGAAGCGCTCGGCGGTTCAAGTCGATAACCGCAACGGAAAGGTGACGATCGAGAATCTTGCAGGCATGCAGAACATCACCAACAGATATGGCGACATCGAAGTCCGGAGCATCATGGGAGGCGTCGAGGTCGAGAATCGGAACGGCAGCGTGACTGTCGAGGACGTATCGGAAGCCGTGAAGATCACGGACAGATATTCCGAAGTCAATGCGAAGAACATCGGAGGCGCCCTGCAAATCGAGAACCGCAATGGTTCGGTTTATGTTTCCGAGGTGCGGGGGAACGCAACGATCTCGAACGCCTATGGCCCGATCACGGCGGAGAACGTTAGCGGCGATCTCAGGATCAACGGACGCAACAACTCCATCGAAGTCCGGCACGTTGCCGGCAGTGTAACCGCGGACGCTTCTTATCAGAACGTGACGATCCGCGACGCGAGCGGCCCGATTACGGTAAGAAATCGAAACGGCGACGTCGTCCTGGAATTCGTGAAACCACCCGATAAGGATGTTTCGATTGTCACGCAATATAGCAACGTGAGGCTGGAGCTTCCACCCTCAGCTTCCTTTAACATCGATGCCCACACCGAGCACGGATCGGTCAGCTCGGATTTCGAAGGCCCGGAAACGAGATCGTCGAACCGCGACAGGTCTTTGAAAGGGAGGGTCGGCAGTGGCGGGCCGAACTTCAACATCGAAACACGCAACGGGGATATCCGCCTGGAGAAGAGAGGTTGAGCCATGTTCTGCACACAGTGTGGTAACGCGGTCGAACAACAAGCGAGATTCTGCAGCAAGTGCGGCAAGGATCTAACGCCGGCCCTGGTTAATCAGCAATCGAAACGCGACATGAGCATGCACATCAACATTCTGGGATGGTTGCTGGTCGGAAGCGCGATTCTCACGGGGATTGGAGGGCTGGCGGCCATGCTCGTCGGCCGGCTCATCGAGGCCAGGCATATCCCCCTGCCGCCAGATGTTCCATTTGCTGTTATGCACTTTGCAGGCGGGATCACCACGATCATTGGCTTTGCGGTCCTGGCCGTTTCCTGCGGCATTGCGGCCGCCGGTATTGGGCTCCTGCAGTATCGGAGCTGGGCTCGCGTCGCGGCGATCGTTGTGTCGGCCCTGATGATCTTCCACTTCTTCCCGTTTGGAGTGGCCATCGCCATCTATGCCTTCTGGGTTTTGTTTTCGCAGGAAGGTCAGCAGTACTACAGGGCCCGATCCGCCGATACAATGGCGTAGATGGAACAGTCCCGGATCTACCTGATCGGCTTCATGGGCGCCGGCAAGACCACTGTCGGCCGGCGCCTGGCAAAGAAGCTCGGTTGGAAATTCATCGATCTCGATCGGGAAATCGAGCGGCGCGAAGGCCGCCGGATTGCCAAAATCTTCCGGGACGAGGGCGAGCCCTACTTCAGGAGTCTTGAACAGCGCTGCCTCCGGGACATTGCTTCCTCTCCCCGCTCCGTCATCGCTCTGGGTGGTGGTACCTTTATCGATCCCACAAATCGCGAAGTAGCTGAAAAATCAGGCCTCACCGTGTGGCTCAAAGTCTCTTTCCGAACGGTCGCAGACCGTGTGAAAATTGATGGTACGCGGCCGAAGTTCGGAAACGAAGATCAAGCGGAGCATCTCTATCAGAGCCGGGAGCCTTATTACGCTCTTGCCAGACTACACGTTTCAACGGATACGAACTCACCCGAATCAGTCGCGAACGAGATCATTGGAGTCATCCGTAAATCATGATTATTTTGCTGTCGCTGGGCCTGTTGCTGGCGCCCATCAAGACTGAGAACGGCCGCTTCACCATCTACCAGGATGGAAAGAGAATCGGAACCGAGGATTTTTCGGTCGTTCAACGCCAGCAAGGATATCTGGTTGAGGGGCGGACCAGCATCGGTGAAGTCAAAATTTCGAGCCGGATGGAGCTGAACGAGAAATTGACGCCGACGTTTTATGAGTATTCCGATTCCCGAAACACGATCCGCGTAAAGATCGAGAACCCAATCAGCGAGTTGGAAACCACGATATCCGGCAAGAGTTCCAGCGCGGACTTCAGATTTCCCGAAGGTGGCGTCATTCTCGACAACAATTTTTTCCACCATTATTTGATCCTGCTATACCGGGTCCAACTCCAACAGACGTTCTTTCCCGTATTTGTTCCGCAGGACATGAGAGTCGGAGGTGTGTCTGTGCGGGCCACGGGCGCTCGCACATATGACCTCGAGGCCGGCGAGGTAAAGCTTCAGGCCACCACAGACGCCGAGGGGCGATTGGTAAGGCTCGAGGTGCCCGAGAAGAAAGTTGTTGTCGAGCGATGATACACTAGGGACCCTTATGGAAAACGTTTCGATCTTTACCGCATTTGTAGCGGGATTGGTTTCCTTCTTATCTCCTTGTGTCCTACCCCTTGTTCCCAGTTACCTCTCCATCATCTCCGGATTCACGCTAGATCAACTGAAGGACCAGCAGAAGTCCAGTTCGCTCACACGAACGGTGTTGTTGAACTCTGTGATGTTCATCGTCGGTTTTTCCATTACCTTCATGACGTTAGGTGCTTCGGCAACCTGGCTGGGCGAGCTTCTACGTTCGAAAATGCGGCTGCTCTCCGAGATTGCAGGCCTCATCCTCATTATTTTTGGTCTCCATCTCCTTGGCATCTTCAAGATCAACATTCTCTATCGAGACAAACGGTTCCATAACGTGGAGAAGCCGCGCGGGATGATCGGGGCGCTGGTTGTGGGTCTGGCGTTCGCATTTGGGTGGACGCCCTGCATCGGTCCGATTCTCGCCGGCATTCTAACCATCGCCAGCACGAAGCAAACGGTGACGGAAGGCGTTTTCCTGCTTGGTATCTATTCGATGGGTCTGGGACTACCCTTCCTCATGACCAGCCTCGGCCTGAATCAGTTCCTTTCCTTCTACGGCCGATTCAAGAGACATTTTCGCGCTGTCGAAATGTTCAGCGGCGCCCTCGTTATTGCCGTTGGCCTGCTGATACTGACCAACAATCTCACACGCCTGGCCAGTTGGTTCACTTTCCTGAACCGGTTCGCGCTGTAGGGGCATTCGCTCCTGAAGCGTAAAGCGCAGGATCTCAAACACCTTAAACCCCGGCCGTTCAAGCTGCTCCCGTTGAAGATAAGAATCAATTTTTCCAGGTAACCAACCCAGGGTCGTTTGCCGATATATGGTCTGTTAACCCGAGAACCAGGAGGCATGCGTGGATAGAGTTCTGGTGAGCCGACAGCCGATTTATGGTGCTGATATGGCGGTGTTTGGCTACGAACTGCTGTTTCGCGACAGTGAAATTGATCGCGCGTCATTTTCTGACGGCGATCAAGCCACGGCCGAGGTGATCTTGAACACCTTCATGGACATTGGGCTTGAACAGGTAGTTGGACAAGACCTGGCGTTCATCAATTTTGGCCGAAATCTCATCATGGCCAATTACTGCGAATCGCTGCCGCGAGAGCGTGTCGTCTTCGAACTGCTGGAGAATATTGAGCCGGATGAGAGTCTGCTGAAGCGCCTGAGGCAACTGAAGAATGCGGGCTACCGTATCGCCCTCGACGATTTCGTGTGTGCCGATGCGTTCTACCGCTTGCTGGAAACCGTTCAGTTTGTGAAACTCCAGACGATTGAACGCTCCGTGGCCACACTCAAGAAATTTCCACTTCAACTCATCGCTGAAAAGGTTGAGACGCGCGAGCAGTTGCGATTGTGCCAGGATTTAGGATTCGATTATTTCCAGGGCTATTTCTTTTGTCGTCCCCAACTCGTCGCCTCCCGGCGATTGCCCGTTAACCGCCTTTCAGCAATCCGGCTGATCACGAAGCTCAACAACCCGGACATTAAGATGAAAGAACTGGAGGAAGCACTCAGCCAGGATGTCTCCCTCAGTTACAAACTCCTCCGATATGTCAACTCGGCCGTTTGTGGTCTCAATCACGAAGTCGAATCCATCCGCCATGCCGTGGTACTCGTCGGCCTCGAGAGAATGCGCATCTGGGCAAGTTTGATCCTGTTCTCCGGCCTTGACGACAAACCTCGCGACGTCATTGTCACAGGCGCAGTGCGAGCGCGGATGTGCGAAAAGCTTGCAGAATCTCTCAAGATGGAGCGACCGGACCGATTCTTCCTCGTGGGTCTGTTTTCTGTACTGGACGCGATCTTTGACCGTCCACTGGAGGAGATCGTGAAAACGTTGCCTTTAGCGCCTGAGGCCGCAGATGGATTATTACGTCACGAAGGTCAACTCGGCTCCGTGCTGCGATGCAGCATGGCCTTCGAGCGAAAGGACTGGCGTGAGGCACAGAACTCCGTGCCGCTAAACCTGGAAACGATCGCACAGATCTATCAGCAGGCGATGACGTGGTCCTTGCGCAGCCTCAGCGCTTTCTCAGAAGCCAGAAGCGCATAAGAACTGCTCGACAGGCCAGGACCGGCGCACCGAAAACTCTTGACGCTCTCATCGCGGGAATGATGGCCCTGGTGGCGACGGGCCAGACGCGAGGTCGATGTATAAGATCTCGATGCTTG
>QHXD01000888.1:1847-5212 GCA_003223895.1 Acidobacteriota bacterium | reverse complement strand
CGACATGAAGCCGGGGCTTCAGGCCAAGCTCCTGCGGTTTCTCCAGAACCGGGAGTTCGACCGCGTGGGCGGCACGCGCGCGATCAAGGTGGACGTCCGGGTGATTGCGGCGACCAATCGGGATCTTTTGCAGGCCGTCAAAGCCGGGACCTTCCGGGAGGACCTCTTCTTCAGGCTCAACGTGGTCACACTCACGGTGCCACCGTTGCGGGAACGGACGGAGGAAATCCCCCAGCTCGCCGAGTTCTTCCTCAAGAAATACTGCCGTGAGGCGAAGAAGCCGGGGATCCGGATCTCGCCAAAGGCGATGAAGATGCTGACCGCCTATTCCTGGCCGGGGAACGTGCGGGAGCTCCAGAACGCCATCGAACGGGCTGTGGTATTGAAGACCGGCCAGATGCTCACTCCCGAGGACTTCTCCCTGCAGCCGATGGATATCACGCCTGAGCAATCAGCACTGATGAATCGTCCTTTTCATGAAGCAGTCGAGCGCCACAAGCGGGAAGTCATCCGACGCGCATTGGCTCTCGCCAGCGGGAGCCAGACGAAGGCCGCCGAACTGCTCGGCCTCCAGCGGACGTACCTCGCGCGCCTGATCAAGCAGATGAAAATCGACTAGCGATTACATGATCCAACTTCTCTCCAAAGACCATTGGATTCTTGAGAAGGGCGTGATGGAATTCCACCCGTTCATGGTGGATTTGCACTGGCACAAGATGCGCGATGTCAAATGTGTCGATCCGGTCGGCGGCTATAACGTACAGGTCACCGGGAGCTACGAGAGATGAGCTGTTCTGACCGGCAAAAGGCGAGGCCGCCCTAGATCCCCACGCCTGCGCCAAATGCAGCAAACAGCAAAGCGAGGGAAACATGCGCAGCACAAACAATTTTATACGGGCCTTGGCCTTTGGGTATCGGATCATCAATCGATTCGTCCCGTGGCATAAATTGCCGTGGCGGCCTTTCCCCCACCTCAGTCTCAGGCTCTGGAACTTGCCGGCACTGCGGTACGACCTAAGACGAGACAACCTTCATGACACTTCCAGCTTACCGACCATCCCGCGACCAACCGGCTTCACCCTGCCCAGCGTGCCGACCATGCGGGGAATACCGGTTCCTGATTCTTTCAAGGTGCCCGACCCCTTTGAGCCACGAGACCTCAAATACCGGCGGGCGGACGGAACCTATAATGACCTCGGGAGCCCCAGAATGGGAAGCGAGTGCTCTCGATACGGTCGCAATATGCCGTATGAGAAGCGAGACCCCCTTGGAGAGCCGAGTCCCCGGGAGATCAGCAACAGGCTGATGGATCGCGATTCGTTCAAAGCGGCCGAATCGCTCAACCTCCTGGCCGCTGCCTGGATCCAGTTCATGGTACACGACTGGGCCCGCCATACGCCGGATGTTTTCGATGGTCGAAATCGCTTCAAGATTCAGCTCCCAAAGGAGGACCCCTGGGTGAGCAGCGGCTTCGGGAACACGATGGAAATCGAACGCACGCTCCCGGATCCAACGCGGCCAAAGGGGTGTCCAGCGCGGCCGCCAACTTTCCTGTGCGATGGGACCTTTTGGTGGGATGGGTCTGAGATCTATGGGAGTGATCCGCAGATGCAACAAAACCTGCGCGCGGGGACGGACGGTAAGTTGAAGATGGACAAGGACCACAAGGACCGGCTTCCCGAACATCCTCATTTCCCCGGGCTCGACCTGACTGGCTTCTTCGGCGGCTGGTGGGTCGGGCTGAGCCTGCTGCACACGCTCTTCGTCCGTGAGCACAACGCGATCTGCAACATGCTCAAGGCCCAACATCCGGCTTGGGATGACGATCGGCTGTTCGAGACAGCCCGACTGATCAATGCGGCATTGATGGCCAAGATTCATACGGTCGAGTGGACGCCGGCGATTTTAGGCCAACCGGTCTTGAAAATCGGTATGGACGCGAACTGGTGGGGGGTGTTCGGCGAGCAGATCTCTAAGCGCCTGGGAAGGGTGAGCCGCAGCGAGGAACTGAGCGGGATCCCAGGATCCGAGCTCGACCATCACGGCGTGCCGTTCTCCCTCACGGAAGAATTCGTTTCTGTCTATCGGCTCCATCCGTTAATCCCCGATGAGTACAGGTTTCATTCTTTGACGAAACCCGATCAAAGCCTATACCGCACCTTTGACGATATTCAGGGACACAACACTCGAAACGCCATCGCGATGATCGGCAGCATGGAGGACTGCTTCTACTCATTCGGTCTCGCTCATCCCGGCGCCGTCACCCTGGGGAACTACCCACACTTTCTGCGGCAATACATACCGCCGGAGCATCCTCTCCCCACGCCGCGGATGGATGTGGCCTCGATAGATATCCTGAGGGATCGAGAGCGTGGCATCCCTCCCTATAACCGATTCCGTCAGTTCTTGCGTATGCCACGGGTGAAGAGCTTTGAAGAATTGAATCCGAAATGGGCCGACAAGCTAAGAGAACTGTATGGGCGCAGTGACGTTGACGGATCCGACAATGTCGATGACGTCGATACGATGGTTGGGTTATTGGCGGAAGAGCCACCGGAAGGATTCGGATTCAGTGACACGGCCTTCCGCATTTTCATTGTGATGGCTTCGCGTCGGCTTAAAAGCGACCGATTTTTCACCACCGACTACCGGCCGGAGATCTACACGCAGGCCGGCCTCGAGTGGATCAATGACAATGGATTCGAAAGCGTTTTACTGCGACACTATCCGCGTCTCGGGCCGGCAGTGCAAGGACTTGGCAATCCTTTTCACCCATGGCGGAACGTGCACGAGCCGGCGCCTGAATAAGAGCCACTTTGTGATGTGGCAAGCGCAATGTGAAGACGTGATTAGCAGTTTGGTAGCCGAATAAGAGCTAAAGAAAGGGGATGAACATGCGAAATAGAAGGCCCATAGGACTAGCGCTACTCGTTTTGGTACAGGGACCAGCATTTGCCCTCCTGCGATCCTTGCTCGAGATCCTTCCCCTGCCGGCTCGCATCAGAGCGCGATGGCAATGGTCCCTTCGCAAAGGATTCTGGAACAATTTTGGAAGGCTCAAGTTTCGTGGCAGCAGACCCATCAAGATTCCTGTTCCTGCCGGGAGCTTGAAGAAGATTGCTCGTGTGCGCTTTAAGAAAATTTTTCCCACCATCCCGATTGACAACATCGAAGTTGCCGATCATGCGCCGGCCGAGGAACGTGACTTCGCAATGACTTTTTTCACCTGGTTTCAGATTCTGATGTATCGGCTGCTCTCACCGATGCAGCCAGGTTTGCCACCGATCGATTCCGACCCGTACGAGGCGTTAGGGCAGGCCTATACAAAGCAGCACCGACAGCTGTTTGACCCTCCTGTGATGCCT
>QHXD01000888.1:0-1804 GCA_003223895.1 Acidobacteriota bacterium | reverse complement strand
AGAGGACTATGAGTGGGACTTCACCGATCTGAAGCAGTACCAGCAGCTCCCCGAACTCTATAACCTGGGAGTGCGTGTGTTGTTTCGGGTCGACAAGGATACAGGCACGGTCAAGCCAGTCCAAATTGAAAGCGAGCTTGGTGTGTCGAAACCCGGCGATGCCACGTGGGAATTCGCCAAAAAACTGGCGCTGTGTGCGGCCACGAACCATCTCTCTCTGGTGCGTCACTTTAATGGGGTCCATCTGGCCAGCGCCGCGCATCTTGCCATCGCCACTCGGAACTGCCTCTTTCCGGATCACCCCCTCAGCCGCCTGCTCTGGCCCTACATCTTCCGGACTCAACAAAGCAACCGGGCGGTGACGAGAGCTCAAATGGTCAAAGGCGGAGACTTTGACAGCGTCTTTAGTTTCACACACACAGGAATGTGCAATCTGTTCTCAGGCACGTACGTTCAATACAAGTTTATCGTCAATGACCCAGAAGAAGACGCCAGAGACCGCGGCATTCTCAAGGGCGGCTTCGACACGCCAACCCAGAATGACCTGGAACAGCTATTCTCGATCTTTTTCCGACACGCGAGCGCTTACGTTCACATCTACTACGAATCCGATGCTCAAATAGCACAGGACGCTGCCGTGCAAAACTGGATCACCGAGCTCGACGGCTCGATTCCGAACGGCATCAAAGCGGTACTACGTGGAGGGATCACTCGCGATAGCGTCTCCCGGCTCATTGCCCGTTTCATGTACCTGGTCACAGTCCAGCACGACATCGTCGGATCGTTCCTGTGGAACTATCAATTATGGGCCCACAAGCAACCTACTCGCATGTACAGGAACGGAAACCGCATGCCGTTGGACGCGTACCAACGCCTAGTAAACGCGAACTTCAATCTCAACGTGCCCCGGACTCCGCTGATGAACGATTTTTCAGATTTAATCCGGGCTGACGATAATAAGCGAGCCGAGGCCATTCAAGCCTTAAACGATTTTCAGAAGGGGCTGAAGGACCTCGAGACCAAATGGAGAATGGAGTCGTGGCACGTGTGGCGAGTCTATCCAAAACTCTTGGAGGTCAACATCAACGCGTGAGCGGGCAGATCAAATGCCTGCGCGACACCGAAAAGGACGCTTACATTAAGCTCTGCCTGTTATCGAGGGGCCGGTAGAGACGATCTCTTCCTGATCCATGAAGACAGCCGAGGCATGGTTTCGTAGATCGCGCACCGGCTTTGGAGGAACCATCCCATGAAGGAAATCCTCTGGCTTTTGACTCTCGCTGCGGGGCTGGTTGCCCTCGTCTCGGCCCGCGAGCGGGCGACGAAACTCCGTTGGCTGCTGGTCGTCAGTATCCTTGTCCTGGTCGGAGGGCTCTACGTGTCGCGTAACGGGATATTGCGCGTCGCACTGGACATCCTTCTGTTCTTTGAGCGGCACACCGTGCCATTCGTTCTGCTGCTCGTACTGAGCCTTGCCGGCGTGATCTATGGCTGGCGTGCGAGATTGACAACGCTCGGCTGGGTTTGCGCGTTGGTGATCGTGTTCGTGGGCGCCACCCTCCTCTTGTCGAGTCTTTTGTATGGCGTGCCGGAGGACTTTGCCGATATCGAGGCGCAATTCAAATACGGGTCAATCGGCTCGGATCACCCAATGAGCCGCGGCATCCCCTACTGGATCTGGAGAGTCCTGCCGGAAGTGTTGCCAGCATCCAAGGTTTCGCCCGACGGGTTCAAACCCAGGAACGGCAAGAGCGAGTATGAGGCCTTCGGCTTCCTGAGAGAGGACAAGACCTTCAGCCTGAAG
>QHXD01000164.1:8625-16248 GCA_003223895.1 Acidobacteriota bacterium | reverse complement strand
TGAAGATCCAACTCGTGTACGACCGGCCAGCTCAAATGAATACGGACCTGCTTGTGGTCATCCTGGATTCGCAAATCAAATTTCACGACCTTGGCGGTTCGCCGCTCGATGAAACCGTCCGCCGCGTCGAGGGCGACGTCCGGGACAAGAATCAAAAAACCGAATACTTTACGTCACTGGATTCGCGAGGACCGGCACGCAACCTCGCGGTTTTTTCAACCGCGCTGAGCACCAGCTACAACGTGTGGGAGAACGTGAAGATATTTATCGCGCGCTCCATCCGCCTGGCAAGGAATCATGGTCTCAATCGCGTATCCGTGCTTATGAACACGGCCGACGCGGCAGCTTTTGTGGGAAAAGCCGCGGAAGGCGCCATCCTGGGCAGCTACAGCTTCGACCATTACAAGAAAGAAAAATCCGATCTCGACAAGGTCCAGTTTCAGATCGTCGCGCTCAAGGCGCATGATCAGCAGAATCGTCAAAAAGTCAGCCGGTACACGATTGTCTCCGAAGCGATCAACGAAGCGCGCGACATGATCAACGAGCCCGGTTCGGTCGCAACGCCCGAGTATCTCGCCGAGTCCGCGCGCAAAATTGCAAGCGATGCGGACCTCGATCTGAAAATCTGGGATGAAAAGAGGCTCCAGAAGGAGGGCTACAACGGCCTGATTCAGGTCGGCCGGGGAAGCTCGCATCCGCCGCGACTGATCCGCCTCACCTATCGCGCGAAGAAGGCAAAGGGACACCTTGCATTTGTGGGCAAAGGCATAACGTTCGACACCGGCGGCATCTCGCTGAAGCCGGCGGACAAGATGTTCGAAATGAAAGGCGACATGTCGGGCGGCGCCGCGGTGCTGTACGCCATGAAGGCTCTCGGCAAGCTGAAGCCGGCCGTGAACGTAACCGGCATTGTCCCGACCGCCGAAAACTTTCCCGACGCCAACGCCCAGCGCCCAGGCGACATCTTCTACGCGAAGAACGGCAAGTCCATCATGGTGGATAATACCGACGCGGAAGGCCGTTTGATTCTGACCGACGGCCTCTACCTCGCCGGTGAAGAAAAGGCGACGCACATTCTCGATATCGCCACGCTCACGGGCGCCGTCGTGCGAGCTCTCGGATTGAGCGTGGCGGGAGTCATGGGCAACAATGACAGACTCATCGAGGCTGTCATCCAGTCGGGCCAGAATCACGGCGAGTCGTACTGGGAATTGCCGCTTCCGGAAGAATACAAAGAACTTTTGAAGACCCCGTACGCCGACATCAACAACATCGGCGGGCCCGTGGCGGGCGCCCTCACAGCAGGATTGTTTCTGCAGGAGTTCGTGCCTGAAACGACACCCTGGGCCCATCTCGATATCGCCGGGCCATTTCTCCGCGACAAGGAGTGGAAGTATTACGAAGCCGGGGCCATCGGGTTTGGTTTAAAGACGCTTGTCGATCTCGCCGAACGCTTCGACGAATATCAGTTGTAGGCTGTGGGACGGGAATTTGCCGCCAATGACGCGAATTACGCGAATGGGCGCATAAAAAATCCTTGATGCGCCCATTCGCGTAATTCGCGTCATTGGCGGCAAATTCCCGTCCCATAGCCAGAAGAAAAGGAGTCCACGTGCTCGAGCACTACCGTGAAGCCAGGGAGCGCTACGAATTCCAGATGGGTCCGGTCCGCGGCGGCCTGGCCACCGCGCTCGATATTCTGACAGACGCGCTCACGCTCGTGGGCCAGCATGGGGTTTACTGCCGCAGCCAGCGGCAGCCTCAGTATCCAGCCATGGATGTGCGGCTGGTTATGGAGCAAATCGAGGAGTCGAAGGGACTGATCATTGCTGCAATGCAGGAGCTCAAGAAAAAGTAGCAGTGTTACCATCGTAATATATGACCTCGAACCGTAAGGTCGGCAATGTTGACGTTTTTGTTGACGCCCACGGATTCGTAAACGCGATCCAGCTCACCGGCAGGCCGCTGTATCTCACTTCCGATCCGGCAATTTTAAAAAAACAGTTCCGCGGAGAAACCCTGGACCCGGCGCCTCCGGTTTCCTCGCTTTACAGCCACGTCTCCACCGACGCCATCATCAAAGCCAATCCGGACTGCTATTACTACGACGACCGGCTGGGCACCCTCGTCCTGCGCTCACTGGGCGGTGGCGGCATGGTCGAACCCGGCGATATCCGGAAGGGCGGCTTCGGAATGATTCTGGCCGGCGAGGGCTGGGGCGAAGGCTCCTCACGCGAGGTGGCCGCACTGGCCCTGCTCTATGCGGGGATCGGCATTGTCTTTGCGCCCAGTATCGCGCCGATCCACCGTCAGAACCTCATCAACAACGGCATGTTCCCCGTTAGCAGTTTGCCGCTCGCGGAGCGGATCGCCGCTGGCGCCCGTGTGGATGTGGATGAACCGACCGGCGGCTTCGACGATCTTTCGAGGCGCATCGTGCGGTACGGCGGTTTCTTCCGATTCATGGAAGCGCGCTCGCAGGGCCGCGAAAAGGATCATCCCATCGACACATCGCCGCGTCCCATGACGATCGCTGAAAAAATCCTCGCGCGGCACATGAACACGCGGCACGGCGCCGTGAAGCCGGGCGATGCCGGATTCATCCAGGTGGACGCGGGTTTCTCCCATGACTACACCACGGCGCCGGCCGACGCCATGATTCGTGCGGCTCTCGGCCGGGCTCCGAAGGTAAAAAACCCGGCTTCAATCCATTCGTTTCCCGATCACCTCACCCTCGCCGGCAATCTTCCGGGAATCACCGCCGAAGCGCTCGCCGGAATCAAAGATCTTCGCGAGGGTCAGAAGCGGATGGCCGAGGAAACCGGCATTCAGTATCACGTCACCCCGGCCGGCGGCAGCACGGGCATATGCCACACCGTGGTTCGCGAAGAAATTGCGTTGCCCGGCCAGGTGATCCTCGGCACGGATTCGCATACCTGCTCGGCGGGCGCGCTGAATTGCCTGGCGTATGGTATCGGCAACACTGAGATTGCCAGCGTCTGGGAACATAATGAAGTCGCGGGCCGGGTGCCGGGCACCATCCGCATTCGTTTGACAGGAGAACTGGCGGCGTCGTGCACGGCCAAGGACGTGATCCTGCGTCTGGCTCATCAGGGTAAAACGAGCGGGATTTTCACAGGCAAGGTCATGGAGTTCGCCGGGCCGGGTCTTGCCGGGTTCTCTTTTGAAGAGCAGGCAGTGCTCTCCAACATGGCGGTGGAATGCAACGCCTTGACAGCAATCATGGAACCAACGGAACCCATGATCCAATACCTGGTCGAACGCCGCGGCCTGGCTCGCAAGCAGGTCGAAAGCATGCTGGTGTATGCAGACCCGGATTCGGCCGTGGATGAAACCATCGACTTGAGCCTCGAGACAGTTCAAACGCTTGTCGCGGCACCCGGACATCCGGGAAACGGCCTGCCCCTGGACAGGGTTCGCGGCACTCGGATCGACCTGGCCTATGCCGGCTCCTGCACAGCCGGCGATCTGACGTCCATAGCCATGTATGCCGATGTATTAAAAGGACGCAAGGTTCGGATTCCTACCTTTATTCAATACGGCTCGGAGCGGGTGCGCGACGAAGCGCTGCGCACAGGCATTCACCAGACCCTGCTGGCGGCCGGCGTGCAAATGATTGAAGAGCCAGGATGCGGCGCCTGCATCAATGCCGGCCCCGGGGGCCCCCAAAAGGGTCAGGTTGCCATCTCGGCCACCAATCGCAACATGCCGGGGCGTATGGGAGAGGGGGATGCTTACCTGGCAAACCCTTTCGTGGTGGCCGCCTCCGCGGTTAAGGGCTTTATTTGCGGGCCGGAAGACCTATAACCCCGATTTTCAGCCGCGGATTACGCGAATTACGCGGATGGGCGCGCAAGCACACTTGTATCCCGGCCGGAATGAAGATTTGCGCGCCCATCCGCGTAATTCGCGTAATCCGCGGCTAAACCTTTTCTTCGTTTGAAACCCAAAGAAACCTGTATTTTGCAAAGTTTTTGCTTTACAAGGCGTCGACCTCAGTGCATAAAGCTAAACGAACTTGTTGCTGAGGAGGCAGAAACGCCGATGAATTCGACCCGAAACGAAGAGCAGGACATCCAGCTGGAGTTTCAGATCGAAGAATTGGAGATACGACTTGCTCCCGGCGGAGGAGAAACTGTACTGCCGCTTTGTTCGACTCAGAACAACAACTTCTACTGCGGATACCGCTAATTTCAGGAGGGTAAAAAGGATGAACCCGTTGACGAAAAAAGAAGGATTCGAACTGGCACTCCAGATCGAAGAACTCGAAGCAAAGATTGCTCCCGGCGGAGGGGAAACCGTACTGCCGCTTCCCCTGGATCTCACCAGGAAAAGGTAGTAAGCACTTATTCTTACAGGTGGGGTAGCCAAACCTGCCCCACGAGTTCCCACTTTCTTGTCTGTGTTATTCTCACACCATGAAGATTGGTGTGACCGAATACATGGATTGTGCCCATTTTCTGCCCGGGCACTCCAAGTGTGGAACTCTGCACGGCCACACCTATAAGGTCGAGGTCACGATCGAAGGCCAGCCGAAGCGTGGCATGGTTGTCGATTTCGCCGACCTGAAGCAGTCTCTGCGTGAAGTGCTGGGCTGCTACGACCACCGTTCCTGGAACGACTTTCTCGAATATCCCTCGGTAGAAAACATCTGCGAACTCCTTAGCGTGAAGCTAAAAGACCGGCTCGCCTTTCCGTTTACGCTGCGTGTCTGGGAAGGTCATGGAAAATGGGCGGAGACGGGAAGCATATGAAAATATGCTCGCTTCTGCCCAGCAGCACCGAGATCCTCTATGCGCTCGGTTTGGGCGATCAGGTCGCAGCGGTCACTCACGAATGCGATTTTCCGCAGGAAGCCGCCTCCAAGCCCCGAATCACCGAAAGCATCATCGATCACGAAAGGCTGAGCAGCCTGGAGATCGATCATCATGTCTCAGCCAACATCGGACGCCACGGCAGCATCTACCGGCTCAGGGAAGACCTGCTTGAAGCGTTGAAGCCCGATCTCATCATCACGCAGGAACTGTGTGACGTCTGCGCAGTGTCGTACAAGGACGTTCAACACGCAGCGCGGGTGCTCGAGGGAGAGTCGCGCATCGTTTCTCTCGAGCCGAATACGCTCGATGACGTTCTGGATACCATCCTGCTCGTGGGTGAACTGACTGGCAGGCAGCAGGCGGCGGAGAAGAAAGTTCACGAGCTGCGAGAGCGGCTCGATCGCGTGCGGAAGCAGGTGGGCGCCAGCCCCCGGCCCCGGGTCTATGCGATGGAGTGGCTCGATCCGCCATTCTCGGCCGGACACTGGGTGCCGGAAATGGTGGAAATAGCCGGCGGGCATGAAGTGCTCGGAAAGACGGGCTTGAAATCCGCGCGGATCTCGCCGGAATCGATCGTCGAGGCGAAACCGGAGATCGTTGTCCTGATGCCCTGCGGGTTCTCCCTCGATCGCACGATTGACGAATATCACCGCACGAAATTCTTTGCCGGATGGGAGGAGCTGCCGGCGGTGCGGAACAACAAGGTGTATGCAGTCGACGGGTCTTCATACTTCAACCGCTCAGGCCCGCGGCTCATTGACGGTGTCGAAATTCTGGCCGAGATCTTTCATTCCCGAGGTGCCGATGTCCCGTATCGACATATTGAAAGGCTTTCTTGAAGAGAACCCGAACGACTCGTTTTCCCGTTATGCGATCGCGCTCGAATACGTGAAACTCGGCAAGAATGACGACGCGGTCCTGGAATTTGAAACCGTGAAGAAAAACGACCCCGATTACGTGGCGACCTATTACCAGCTGGGGCAGCTGTATCAAAAGGTGGGCCAGCGGCACGAAGCCGAGAAAACATTTCGGACGGGAATCACCGTTGCCGCCAGGGCCGGGGACGAGCACACGCGCAGCGAGCTGGAAGCCGCGCTGGAGGCCCTGCTTGCCGATTAACCACGGGCACAAAACGGGGAATTTTGAAATTGGACGAATCCTGCATCTCAAATCCGAAATCCGAAATCTCCAATTGGACTGGCAGTCCAATCTGATATTTCGGATTTCGGATTTGAGATGCAGGATTCGTCCAATTTCAAAATTCTCCCGTTGTGTTTAACTCCGATCTTTTAACCTCTCGATCAGCTTTTTCTCTTTAGCCAGGATCTGCTCCTCGGTCCCCCGCCGGGCAATGGCGTATTCGTTCAGGTCCACCAGCATGAAAGAAGCAATGAGCGGAAACTTCTCCTTCGCCAGCCGGTACTTCTCCTGCTCGATGAACCTGTAATCCGGATGCCCCTGAGCCACCGTCCTCAGCTCGGCCTCCCAGAACAGCTGCCTGAAATTCTGCCATTGATAAAACCTCATCCGGTACGCCAGCGGCACGGCGTATTGGGCCAGCTCCCGGTCGATCGGCTCGATTTTCCGGAACAGACGATCGGCGCGGTCCAACGCCTCTTCAAACTGCGACGCGATGCCGGATTGCCGGACCTCCAGCGGAACGCTGTAGCCGTGGAAGGTCGAGAACCTCTGGCGCTCCTGGGTCATCATGCGATGCCGGTGCAGATCGCGATACGATCCAATATCCATAACGATCTCGAACCGAAGATAGCCATTCTCGAAGGCGCGCCCAACCTTCTGCCATCGCGCGGACCGGTTCAGAAGGTATCGTTCCATCAGAGTGCGCTTTTCCGTTTCATTCAGGCTCTTCGCTTTGTCCAGTGCCTGATCCCAGCTTCCATGGATCTGCTGGAAAATGATCCCCGCCAGGATCTTCACCTCTGAATCCGGATCGTATTCGACCAGCCGCACCTCCGGTTTGGGTCCCTGGTTTACGACCGAATCGCCTACAAACTCCCGGACCGCTTCGTACCGCTTGTTGAGATATGTCTGATAGTCCGCCGACTTTTCGTCCGCGACCCGGAGCAGCAGCGAAGGGATCTCCTTATCGAGCTCCTGCTTCAGTTCGTGCGCAAGCCATCGCAACTCGCCCAGCGGATGGCGCGCCGTCCGGTTGATGAGATATTCGAATGCCTGCGCATTTCCGCGAAAGGCGACCTGTCCCAGGGTCGCCATCGAAGGATGGAATCCTTCTCTTCGAAGTTCTTCCGCAGCCAGTCGTGCAACGGGGGGAGCAGCGCCACGTACGTATCAAAGAGATGATCCATCGTGGCCACGTACTCGCCGATGAGACCATGCCGCTCGAGGTCGGGCTTCGGAATGTAATAAAGGTACCGGCCGCCGATCTTCGTTCCGAAGTTGACGTAGCGCGTGGACTTCTCGATGGGCTCGAGACCGACGCGCTGATCCTCGATGAACTTCATCGCCACCTGCGAGATGCCCCAGAGGATCACGTGTGTTCCGGTCACCTGCGCGATGGAATCGTCGCCATACTGCGAGAGCCATTTGGAATAGAACGCCTGCGCGCGCTGGTTGTTGAGGATGTTTTTGAAGCCGTGATCCTTCAGAAAGCGGACGGTTTCATCCAGTTCCGCGGCAAGCTTTCGGTCCTCTCCATTGACGATCGGGTAGATGTATTCCTTCAGCAATACCTCGAACAGCGATCCTGCGGCGCGGCTTGCGCGCGAGCAAAGGGCCCCGGCGATTTCCGGAGGAAGATTCCTGA
>QHXD01000164.1:6608-8619 GCA_003223895.1 Acidobacteriota bacterium | reverse complement strand
TCCAGGAAATGCCGGTCGCCGGCGGACCAGTTTCCAGGGGAGAAATCCGGGCTGTATTCATTTAGAATTTCACGCATGAGTAAGGAGCCTACGTTCCTTGAGGGCCTGTTCGGGTCCGCTCTCCTGTTGATCATCGTGCTGCTGCTGTTTCCGATCGGCTTCTTCCTGATCTACATCTTCTGGTTCGGCATCGACTGGATCATGGACTGGTTATTTTGATTTGCGCGATTGGCGGCTCCTCAAGGTTTCTAAAAATCCTGTAATGTCCTGGCGGTCGGTGAGTGCCTTTTCAAACAGGTCACCAAACTTGTCCAGCCGCTTGAAAATCCTCTTAATCGTAAATGCTTTCGGATCGATGGGTCTCTTGAATTCCCCCCACTCCAGCGGCGTCGAAACCGGAGCGCCCTCCCTGGGACGCGGCGAGTAAACGGAAGCGACTGTTTTGCCGCGGATGTTTTGGAGGAAGTCGACGTAAACTTCGTGCGCCTTCCGGCGTTTGACCACGCGCTGAATTGTCGCAATCGCCGGCAGCCGTTGTACGACGATGGAAGCAACCGCCTCCGCAAAGACCCGCACATCTTCGTATGTAAACATGTTTTCCAGTACGGGCAGAAATACATGAATACCGGTGGCGCCGGAGGTTTTCGGATAACTCCGCAAGCCCAGCTCGTCGAGGACTGCCTTAAGAACGATGGCCACCTCCTGGACGCTTGAAAAGGGCGCTTCCACCGGGTCCAGGTCGAAAACGAGGTAATCCGGATTGTCCATGTGCTGAACGCGCGACATCCACGGGTTCTGCTGAATGTTGCCGCTGTTGGCAATGTAGAGAAGCTGGTCGCGGTCGGCGCCGATGAAGTAGCGGATGTATCGTTCGACGTCCCCCGACCAGATCTCCTCGGTGCGAATCCAGCCGGGCGTGTGGTCCGGAGCGTCCTTTTGATAGAACGAGGGGCCATAGATCCCGTCAGGAAAGCGTTCGAAGACCAGCGGGCGGTCGAGGAGATGCGGGATCAGATAAGGCGAGATTTTGTCGTAGTAGTCGATGAGGTCGCCTTTGGTGTAGCCGTCCTCGGGCCAGAAGACCTTGTCCAGGTTGGTGAATTCGATCTTTGATGAGCGCGGGCTAAAGCCCGCGACTACATTTTTTTTGGTATCACGTTCGTCCCCATTTTTGGAATCACGTTCGTCCCCAAATGTAGTCGCGGGCTTCAGCCCGCGTTCCGGGATCGATTCCTCCAATGTGCACTGTTCCGGATCGATGTCATCCCGAAAACCCTGAAATATCGGAGCGCGCAGTTTCTTGTCCGGCGTCCACTCGGTGAACCGGACCTCGCAAACGAGCTTCGGCTGAACCCACGTGGACTTCTTCACTTCAGCCGGAACTTCCTTGAACGGGCTCTTCTTTGTCACAAGCGGCTTCAACGCCTTGTTGGCCTCCTCCAGCATTCGATCATCGAAGCCGCTGCCCGTCCGTCCCACGTGAATCAAATCTCCGTTCCTGTAGAGACCCAGCAGCAGCGCCCCAAAATGCTTTCTCGAGCCATCGGGCGGCGTGAATCCTCCAACGACGAAGTGGTCCGTCTGCTGCGTCTTGATCTTCAACCAGTATTTCGAGCGCGCCTGCTGATACTCGCTCTTTTTCAGCTTGGCGACGACCCCTTCCAGGCCATGCTTTGTCACGGCTTCGAAAAATTCGACTCCGTTTCCCTCGACATGGTCGGCAAATCGAATCCACCCATCGTTGTCTGGAATCAATTTGCGCAGGACGGCTTTACGCTGGATCAGCGGAAACTTCATCAGGTTGTAGCCGTTGAGATAGAGCAGATCGAAGGCATAAAAATAGACGGGGATCTGCTCATCGGCCATCGCGATGTTTCTGGCACCCGACAGGTGGATCCGGGGCTGGATGAGGTTGAAGTGGGAATGCCCTTTCTCGTCGAGAGCGACGATTTCGCCGTCAAGTACGGCCGTGTCCACCGGAAGCTCGGCGAATGCCGCGGCGAGAGTCGGA
>QHXD01000164.1:0-6578 GCA_003223895.1 Acidobacteriota bacterium | reverse complement strand
GCTTCGCGCCGTTCTTGACCACAAGCGCGCGAATGCCGTCCAGTTTCAGCTCAAAAAGCCAGTCCTCTTTGGTGAAAGGCTTCTCGACGAGTGTCGCGAGCATCGGCTGAATGTTCTTCGGGATCGGGACGCGGCCCGGTTCTTTCATGCCGTGCTCTTCGAGCTCGCGTTCGATGGGCGTCACCCACTGCTTGCTTCGAGACTGCTCGCCCATTTCCTCGACGAGTTTTCCGGACACGACGGACTCGGGGCGTGACTCGGTGATGTCACTGTCGGTCGATGAGTGCTCGTCGCGCTTCTTGAAAAAGATCCATTGATTCGGCTCCCGGCTGCCGCGCACGAGAATCCACTCGCCTTTGAGCTTTTTCCCTTTCAGAATGAAATGAAGCTTGCCTTTCTTCCATCCTTTCTCCGGCGTTTCGGGATCGACCATTTCGTAGGTTCCGTTATCCCAGATGATGACTTTGCCCGCGCCGTAATTGCCCTTCGGGATCGTTCCCTCGAAGGAGCCGTAATCGATCGGATGATCTTCGGTCTCCACCGCGAGGCGTTTGTCGGAAGGATTGAAGCTGGGGCCTTTCGGAATCGCCCATGAGCGGAGAACGCCGTCCATTTCGAGCCGGAAATCATAATGAAGGCGCGTGGCCCGATGCTTTTGAATCACGAAGCTGTTGCCCGCCGCCTTCTTCACTTTGCCGGCGGGCTCGGGTGTTTCTTCGAACTTGCGTTTCCTTTTGTATTCTTCGAGACCCATCAAACCTATAATAGCGGCATGGGACGATTCAGAATCAAAAAGAAGGAAGTGGTCATTCCATTCCGAGAGACGCTCGCCTACCGGATGATCCTTCTCACCGGCTCGATCATAATGTTCCTTTTCGCCTTGTACGTGATGATCGGCGCCCTCCGAGCCGGTATCACCGTCTCGTTCATCGGCGCCGGTGTTATCGGCGTCGTCGGCGCCTTCGCAATCTTCTACAACTTGGACCACCTTCGCGACGCCAGGATACCCAAGAAGACCCTGAGCAAGATGAAACGCAGGTAATCAGCCGCGAATTACGCGGATTACGCGAAATTCGCGGCTAATTCTTCCCTCAGTAGTTACCGGAAAAAATAAGAACTCTCCGGTTGATTCCCAAAGACAGGGGCCTTACCATCCTCACTGCTAAATAACCGTTAAAACATCGAGGGAGGTCGTTATGAAGAGCCGAAAAACGGTTTTCAGACGAATGGCGGTGTGCATCGTCCTGTCCAGCGCGCTGGCCATACCGGCCGCCGCGGAGGACTTCCAGGGCGCTGTAGTGGAAAACTTTCTACTGACCGCAAAGATCACCGGGATGAAGTCCATCAATGTCGGCGTAACTCTGCCTCGGAAAGCCACGATGGAGCTGGAGGGTGCGACTCATTTCGCTGTTTTCAAAGTTATCGATGACAAGAAATCCGGCGCGACGCAGCTGGACCGGGGGATCGAAATCGAGTTCCAGGACAGCTGGCGAACGGAGGTCGCGGCGTATGAGCTGGACAAGCTGCTCGGCCTCGGCCTGGTGCCGGCGACGGTCCAGCGAAACTACGACGGCAAGCAGGGCTCGTTGCAATACTGGGTCGATTCGAAGTGGACCGAGGGAGACCGGCTGAAACTGAAGCTCACGCCTCCGAACCCCATCGATTGGAACCAGCAGGTCGCCAAGGTCCGGCTCTGGGACAACCTGATCTACAACGTGGACCGCAATCTGGGCAACCTGCTCATCACTGAAGACTGGAAGGTGCGCCTGATCGACCACTCCCGCACATTCCGGCCCTTCCCTCAATTGAAAGACCCAAAGCAGCTGACGACGTTTTCCAGAGAGCTTCTTGCAAAGCTGGAAGGACTCACCGAGCCGATGCTCAAGGAGCATCTTGGAAAATACCTTACGCCTTACCAGATCGACGGACTTGTGAAGCGGCGCGCCGCGATTCTCGCTCTTTCCAAAAAACTTGTAGCGGAAAAGGGAGCGGGGGCAGTGTTATACCGGTAGCCGATGCAAAAACGTCTTTGGATCTTCCTGCTCTGTGCCTTTACTGTAGCGGCGGTCTATGACCGCCGGATTGTCGGCGGTCATAGACTGCCGCTACAGTCGACCCGCGTGGTCGCGATCGGCGATATTCACGGCGATTTCGATGCCTTCGTCGGGATTCTGCAGCGAGCGCAACTGGTGGACACCAGCCGGAAGTGGTCGGGCCGCAATACCACGCTCGTTCAGACGGGCGACCTTCTTGATCGCGGACCTAAAACGCGCGCGGTCATGGACCTGTTGATGGCCCTGCAAAAAGACGCCCCGCGCCAGGGCGGCCGCGTGATCGTTTTGATGGGCAACCACGAAGCGATGAACATCTACGGCGACCTCCGCTACGTGACTGCGAACGATTACGCCGCCTACACGGACAACAGATCTGAAAACCGGCGGAAGTCCGCTTATGCCGCGTTCGCCGCAATGTATGGAAAAGCTCCGCCGGTTTCCGAAGATGAATGGATGAAATCGCATCCTGCTGGATTTATCGAGCATCGGGAGATTTTTGGCCCGGACGGCAAATACGGGAAATGGCTTCGAACTTTGCCGGCGGCCGCCCGCGTAGACGACTCCATCTTTCTACACGGCGGCATCCATCCTGATTTCGCATCATGGACCGTGGACAAGATCAATGAAGGCGTGCGAACCGAAGTCAAAGCATTCGATGCCTACAAGAAATTCATGGTCGATGAGAAGATTGCGCTTCCATTTTTCATCCTGGACGAACTGGCAAGTGCCGCGCGCGCCGCGGTTGAAAAGAAGTTCGATGCATTAAAAGATTTCCTCGGACTGGACGGCTGGCTCAGCATACATCCGGACGGGCCCCTCTGGTTTCGAGGTTATGCGGAGTGGACGGATGCCGAAGGAGCGCCTCAGATTCAGCGTCTCACCGCAGGCCTGGGCGTTTCCCGTTTCGTCGTCGGCCATACACCGCAAGCCGGCCGGATCGTCGCCCGCTTCGGGGGGAAGGTGTACCTTATCGATACTGGTATGCTTTCCAGCTATTACCCCGGCGGCCGCGCGACGGCGCTCAGTATTCAGGATGGAAAGATAAGCGAGATCTCGGAGTAGCAAAGCTCCCCTCCTAAGTTAGGAGGGGTGGCTGCGCCATTAGAAAAAGGTCCCGTTCCGAAACGGCGCAGACGGGGTGGTTTCCCGAGGAACCACCCCGGCCGCGCCAACAAAGGTGGCTTCGCAATATTTTCTTGATGCGCGGCCACCCCTCCTGACTTAGGAGGGGAGTCTATGAAATTCATAAATCGCTTTCTAAATCTTCGCCCAGGGGAATTCGTCCGCGGCTTGCCGCTTTTCGGCTACTACTTCCTGATCATTTCGTCGTACGTGATGGGCCAGGTGGCGCGGGACGCCCTGTTTCTCGACAAGTTCACTGCGACGCAACTGCCTTATGTGGACATCGCCAGCGCTGTGCTGGTCGGCTTTGTGGTGGCCTTTTACATCCGGCTCGGGCGGCACTCGGGTTTGCGAAGTCTGCTCGTCGGCAGCTTGCTTTTCTTTGCAAGCAATGTGGCCATGCTCTGGTGGGCTTCGCATTATTACAAACAGCCGTGGATTTACCAGGCGTTCTATATCTGGGTCGGCATTTTCGGCGTTCTCGCAACAGCACAAGTGTGGACGCTTGCCAATTTCATCTGGACGACGCGAGAAGCGAAAAGGCTCTTTGGTCTTCTTGGAAGCGGCGGAATCATTGGCGCAATTTTCGGCGGATTTTTTTCAAACTGGATGGCATCGACTTTCGGCACAGAAAGTATCCTGCTCATCATCGCTTTATTTCTTGTGATTTCCAGCGGGTTGGTCGTCATGATTCGGGACCAGCGCCTCACAGACGAAACAGATATCCAACAGGCTCCGGAGAGTCCCGCAGGTCTGCTCGCGAGCTTCAGGCTTGTGCGGAATTCGCCCCATCTGCAGGCCATTGCTGCGCTCATCTGTCTTTCTTCCGTCGTAACGACCGCGGCGGGCTGGCAATTGAAAGCCATCGCCAAGGAGACGCTGGTTCAAAAGGACGTGCTTGCCGCCTTTTTCGGTTCGTTCCAGGGATACACCGGAATTGGTTCGCTGGCGGCTCAGCTCTTCATCACGACCAGGCTGCTTCGGCGCTTTGGCATCGGCGTGGCCCTGCTTGTTCTTCCGCTAACGTTGATGGCGGGTTCCGCCGCCGTTTTGATGTGGGGCACGCTGTTGGCCGCAAGTGTCTTGAAGGGCGGCGACAAAGTTTTTCGGTACTCGATCGACACGTCCGCGCAGCAACTGCTTTACCTGCCGGTGCCGGCCAATATCAAGCTCCAGGTCAAATCGTTCATCGACACCGTCATCTGGAGATTCGGCGATGCTCTCGCCGGCCTTACTCTGCTGGTGTTTGCGACGAACCTTCGCTTCACGGCGAGGCAGATCAGCTGGGTGAGCCTGGCTCTGCTTACGGTGTGGATCGGCGCTGCTTTCGTCGCGAAGCGCCAGTATGTGTCGACTCTCAGGGACAACATTTCGCGGGTCCGTGTCCAGCCGGAGCACGTCTCGGTTCCCATGCTGGATGAATTCACCGCCAATGTTTTTGCCGAGAAATTAGGCTCGCAGGATCCCAATGAGGTCCTCTACGCTTTGCACCTTTTCGAAATGGGCCAGCAGGTGCGTGCGCATTCCGCGGTCAGGAATCTGCTGGACCATCCGTCGCCTCACGTGCGCAGGAAGGCGCTTTCCATTTTCAATGGCGCCGGGGACGTATCCGTGCGGCACCAGGCCACCACCTTGCTGCGTGATGAAAATCTGGATGTCCGGACCGAGGCGCTCGACTACCTGACGCGCCACCACAGCATCGATCCCATCGCAAATATCGAGAGCCTCGGCGATTTCGCCGATTCTTCGATCTGTTCGGCAACCGTGGCGTTTCTGGCGAGGCCCGGGGGAGCACAGAACGTCCATGCCGCCGGGATGATTCTCAACGGCATGGTCCACGAGCACGGAGCGAACGGCGGGCGAATGCGGCTCGAGGCCGCGCGGCTGATTGCATCGCTGCCCGATCACTTCGACAGCCAGCTCGATTTGCTGATGAAAGACGCCGATCCCGAGGTTGTGAAACAGGCCATGCGGACCGCGGCTGTGCTGCGAAAACGCCGCCATGTCCCGGCAATGCTCGACCAGCTCGGGAATGAAACGCTGGCCGCCGATGCCATGGACGCCCTGGCGCTTTTTTCGGACGCGATTATCGGAGCGCTGCGCGACCACCTCAACGATCCGAACCTACCGATCGAAATCCGGCAACAGATCCCGCAGGTGCTGCTCCGGATCGGAACCGCCCAGGCGGCCTCCGTGTTGAGTGAGAATCTGCTGCAGGGCGATACGGTCCTGCGCTTCCGTCTGATTTCCGCATTAAACAAGCTTCATGACGTTCGAAGAAATCTGGCGCTCGACCGCCAGCTCATCGAAACCGTCATGATCGCGGAGCTGATGGGACATTACCGTTCTTATCAGATCATGGGAACCATGGGCGGGATCCCGGACGAAGCGCTCAAGGAATCGATGGATCACGAACTCGAACGGATATTCCGATTGATCAAGCTGCTCTTCCCTTCACTCGACCTGCAGAACGCATACCTGGGAGTCCAGTCCGAAGATCCTGCCCTTCACTCGAACGCGCTCGAGTTTCTGGACAATACTTTGAATCCGCAGCTGCGTACGATGCTCGTCCCTCTCATCGACGGCGAAGTCACAATTCAGGAACGAATACAGCTAGCCGACAGTTTTCTGGGATTTAGCGTCAAGGCTTGAATGCGCGGCTGCGTTGCGTCCCCGCCGGATCTCCATGAACGTCAGGACAGACGCGGGCAGATAACTGAGAAACCACAGAGGAGCGAACCAACCGGCCGCCCGAAGCCGCCGCGCAAATAGGAAGTAGCTGATGGCCATCAGGGAGTAACTGACGGCGGAAAAAGCGAGGATACTGGCCCCGACAAAATTGTCGAGGCGGTGCGTGAAACCGAATGCGAGGCCGGCCACGGCGACCAGGGCCATGACCACGCTGCCGATGACAAAACTCGCCGACCGGTTGCTGTAACGCCGTTCGGGGTCGGTGTCCGAAGACCACGATCGAACATCCGCATCGCGCCACATCCAGCGTGAACCCTCGCCTTGAAACGTCCGAAAGTTTTCGAGCTGATAGCCCCATACATTCCAGGCGGCTTCATTGAGAATTCCCGGCATGCGATTGTTGCGGTTGACTGTTTCAAACGCTTCCCGATTGACGAGCAGGAATGAAGATTCAAGATCGCTGGTGTCCCGCTTCGATCGCCGCCGGTGCGCAATCCGGACCATTTGAAGAAGCTGCTCCATCGACGGGGCTATGAGACGCTGCAAAAACGATCGGCATTGCAGGCCCGGCCGCAGCGTAAGCGCTGAGATTTCATTCGACCCTGCGAATTCCAGCGCCATCTCGATACCGAATCGATCGAGGTTCAGGTAAGCGTCCAGAATGACCATCCATCGCCCCCGCGCGGTCGGCTGGGCCTGCTCGAGCGCTCG
>QHXD01000887.1:1290-3093 GCA_003223895.1 Acidobacteriota bacterium | reverse complement strand
GGCCCACGCCGGCCCGCGCCGGCTAAAGCCGGCGCCTACGAGAGACTGGTTTATTCCCGGCGTCGGATCATCGATTCATACAGGACCGCGGGGTGGCGTTCTTCTACAACAGAGGGGTAGGCGCACAACTTCTGTTCCTCTTTGTTGAAGATTTTGGCTTCGACCATGGGGCGATTGGGACGATAGCCGGGGCCTTTGGCGTCGATGCCGGGGCGGGCCATGAGTTTTTCGATGGTATAGATCGTTTCGGAGCGGTTGTAGACGGACTGGTGGTGCTCGCGGCTCATGATGATGGCTTCTTCCGGGCACGCGTCGACGCAGAACCCGCAGTAGATGCAGCGCATCATGTCGATATCAAAACGCTCCGGGAACTTCTCGATTTCCGGATTCGGATGCTCGCCGGCTTCAATGTAAATGCACTCGGCCGGACAGATCGTGGCGCACATGTAACAGGCTACGCACTTCAGGCTTCCATCATCGCGAACGGTCAGGATGTGGGTTCCGCGAAAGCGTTCGGAATAAGGACGGGTTTGCTCAGGGTAGTAGATGGTGGGCGTATCACCTCTAAAGAGACTCGTGAACAGACGCCGGAGAGTGACCGCGAAGGCCAGGAACGTCGACCACACCGTTGCGTTCTCGCGGCGAGCCCTGTCAATCACATTGATGACCGGCACGTCGACGGCATACCCACCTTTCACCGGCGTCATCGCAGGACCTCCACCGGCTGGCCAAGCATAGCTCCCAGGACGCCGATCGACTCGTAGTCGATGCCGTTGTAGACGGAAACTTCGCGGGCCATCCAATCGAAGATGGCACCGGGATCATGCGGGATCTGCAAGCCGGAGAGGTTCAGCAGTTCCGCCATCAGGACCTGAAGCGGTCTGGCCTCGCCGGGCGGCATCACCGCGCGGTTCGTGATCTGGAGGCGGCCGGAATAATTCGTGTAGGTTCCCTGCTCTTCGCTCCATGCAGCGACTGGAATCACAACCGATGCCTGGCGGGCCCAGGCGAAATCATGCGTGGTGCTGACCACGCTGAACTCGAGAGCCGCGATCAGGCGCCGCAGGTCTTCGATAATTTCCGGCCTATCATCGCCCACCAGCTGGGGATGAAACGAAATCCACATTCCGCGGACGTCTTTTCTCTCTGCCTTCTCTCGGAGTCCGCGAAGTCCGTTCAAATCGCCCGCGAGGTCCAGATTCAGGGCGCCGCGTGTGTTGGGATGTTTATCCAGACGGCGAAGCAGCTCGTCCTGAGGTTCTGCGTAGAGTTCGGTTTCCCGGCCCAGGCGAAAATCAACGCGGCCGTTGAAGTATTTCTTTGTCAAAAACAGCGCTTCGTTCGTGTTCGTTGCCGATACGAGAGCGGCCACGCTGGCGCCGCCGCTCTGGCCGCGAATCGATTCGAAACGCTCGTGAACGATCGCCAGCAACTCTGCAACCGATCGAGATTCGCCGGCCATCGTTGCGTTGCGGAGCCGAGGCCAACGCTCGAGTGTGTGGAAGCTCAAGCGGCCCTCGTCGCATAGCCAGCTCTTGTTGACGTCAACGTTGCGGCGGCCGACCGTACGGTAGATCTTGCCGTCGGTTGCCGTGTAGCCTGGAATGCCGCCGCCGACAGCGCGTGCGGAGTGATCGATACGAAGATTGCAACCGGTGCTGCAACCGGCGCAGACCGATGTCGTTCCTTTCAGGAACCACACGCGCACCCGGAAGCGAAAATCAGCGCTCGTCAGTGCGCCGACCGGGCAGACGTCCACGACGTTTCCCGAATATGGATTGTTCAATGGACGATCTTCGAAGA
>QHXD01000887.1:0-1257 GCA_003223895.1 Acidobacteriota bacterium | reverse complement strand
AAAACCTGGATTTCGTTGGTCCTGGTCACATTCTTCGTAAACCGGACGCAGCGTGTACACAGGATGCACCGCTCCTGATCGAGCTTCACAAGAGGGCCGAGGTTGAAAGCCTTGCGCCGGCGGGTTTTCTGGCCGAGAGGGTAGCGGCTGTCATGACCGGCATGGGCCATGTAGTAGTCCTGAAGCCAGCACTCACCCGACTGATCGCAGACGGGACAGTCGATCGGATGGTGGAGAAGCAGAAACTCCATCGCGTAGCGGACCGCCTCGTGAACGCGCTCCGTGGTCGTGCGGACTTCCATGCCTTCGGTGATTGGAGTCGCGCAGGCCGGCATCAACTTTGGAAAGCCTTTCACCTCAACGAGGCACATCCTGCAACTGCCTTCGATACCGATGTCGGGGTGGTAGCAATAGCGGGGAATCTGGATGCCCACGTCGTCCGCCACCTGGATGATCGTTTTGCCTTTTTCAGCCTCGTATGTCTGTCCGTCAATCGTGAGCTTGGGCATAAAGAGCTAGATTAGCATGAATTAACGCGGGCTAAAGCCCGCGACTACATTGGGACCGGTGGATGTTTTATTGGGGACCTGGGGACCGGTCGATCTCTTAGATGTAGTCGCGGGCTTTAGCCCGCGTTTACGGCTTGGCCGGATGTTCGATCGGCAGGTCGAGTCTGTTCCCCCATTCGCCCCAGGAGCCGAGGTAGTTACGCACCTTGGGATAACCGAGGAGGCGCAGCGCCAGATATGTGTGCGCCGAGCGGTAGGCGCCCTGGCAATGCGGAATCACCTCTTTTTCCGGCCCGATGTTCTTCTCGGCGTACATCTTCGTAAGCTCGTCGGCGGATTTGAAGAAACCCTTCTCATTGAGATTATTCGTCCACTCCAGGTGAACGGCGCCGGGAATCGCGCCGCCGCGACGCGAGCGGACGAGCTGGCCGGTGTACTCGGCGTCGCTTCGCGTGTCGACGATCACGGCGGAGGGACTATTCAGCCTGACCCGAACATCTTCGGCGGTCGCAATCCTCTCCGGGCGTGGCTTCATCTTGAAATTGCCCCCTTTGGGAACGGCCGCTTCCTGCGTGACGGGTAGTCCGGCGGCTTGCCAGGCATTGAAGCCTCCGTTGAGCATGTGAACGTCATCGTGCCCGAAAAACTCCAGGAACCAGAAAAGGCGAGCCGACCGCATGCCGGCAATATCGTCATACACAACCACGGTGCTGTCGCTGTTCACGCCTTTGGCTTGAATCAAGTGTTC
>QHXD01000163.1 GCA_003223895.1 Acidobacteriota bacterium | reverse complement strand
CGCGTAATTCGCGTCATTGGCGGTTACTTCCCGGTTTCAGGCAACGCCTTCCATCCATTGGACGCAGTCGATGAGCTTCCGGTGCATGATGTCGGAAGGCTGGCGTGCCCGACGGCCGTGGCCGGGGAGCACCCATTCGAATCGATAGTCCAGAAGACGTTTCATGGATTGTGTTTGTTCCCGCCAGGAATACCACGCCACATCCCGGAAGGCGACCAGTCCGCCGCGCTTTTCCGACCATGCGAGATGATCTCCAGTGAAGAGATATTTGTCTCGATACAAGAGGACAACGTGGCCTCGTGTGTGGCCCGGGACTGGAATGGCCGTCAGGTGCTGACCCAGTGTGACCGCTTCCTGTCCTTCCAAAAGCTGCTCCGCCTCGATTCCCCGGGCATCCGCTGTGTGAATGATGCGCCGGCAGCCGAAATGGCCATGGAACTTCTCGTGGTCCGCCACGTCGTCCCGATGGGTCATGAACATTATGGATACGCCCCCGAGCTCCTCAATGCGGCGTACGAGGCTTTTTGCAAACCGCGGCGAGTCAATCAGCACGTTGCCCTCGGGCCGCAAAATAAGATAAGACGCCGCACCATAGGAATTGGGTGACGCAAACCCGCAAAAAGAGACATTTTCATCAACGAGCTCCGGGTAGGCTGCGACAGCCTTGCTCAAGTCCCGCTTCTGACGGGTCCCAATCGACCCTGTCGGGCATGCTACCAGCGCCATTGCGGCACGGTGCGTTTCAGCCGTGGCCTGAGGCTGGCGGTAAACAATCGAGTGATCTGAGTCTTCTTTGAAGACCGACGGCGCAATCTGCCGGCACATGTCGCAATCGATACACGTGTCATCGACAAAGAACTCGCCAGGCACATTCTCGGGGTAGGCTCGCTTCGTGTCGGCCATAGTAATATTGTAATCGTATGGCCTTGGAAATTGGTCAGATCCGTCATGTCGCGCTCTTTTCCCCGAGATTGGAAGAACACGCCCGGTTTTATGCGGATGTGTGGGGGTTGGAGCGGGTTGAGGAAAGATCCGATGCCGTGTTTTTCCGGGGCGCCTCAGCGGAGCACTTTCTCCTGAGCCTGCACAATGGCAATGCCAGGGGTTTGCACCATGTTGCTTACTCTATGCCCGGCGAGGAGGCCGTTCGACGGGCAGCGGCAGCTTTGAAGGAAGCCGGCGTTCGGCTGGTCGAGGAACCGCACCCGCTCGATGAGCCCGGCGGTGGTTTTGGATTGCGCTTCGTTGATCCCGATGGCCGGTGCATCGAGCTCTCTTCAGGTAGCAGCAGCCATCGTCTGAAAAGAATGGCGCCGCATTCCATCTGCCACGTCGTCCTCAACACGCCGAACCTTGATCGAATCACGAAATTTTATACGAGCGTACTGGGTTTTCGCATATCGGACTGGAGCGAAAGACAAATGGTCTTTCTGCGGACGGAATCCAAGCATCACAACATCTCGTTCAATGTTGCGCCGCACGTTTCGGTGAATCATGTCGCGTACCTGGTCCCGGGCGTAGATGAACTGATGAAAGCGGTGTCGGATATGCGAAAGCACGGCTTTGAGCCAGGGTGGGGCCCCGGGCGCCATGGGCCTGGCAACAACATCTTTTCCTATTTCAGAGACCCGTTTGGCTATGTTGCCGAGTACACGAGCGACATCGATTACATCGCCGACGAGGCCAAACACGAGCCGAAAACATGGCCACGGAGCCCGGAGTCCATGGATCGATGGGGTGGAGGTCCGCCAAGTCCGGAGCTGCGCGAGGCCATGACCGGTGAGCCGGACAAAGGATGGGCATAGTCATGGAAATACCCAGCATTGACCAGATCGACAGGTACGTTGCGCGTCTCGAGGACCGGCAACTCGACTGGGGTGTCCTCGATTTTCAAGCCAGGGTGGATCCGAAATACCGCCGGGCACAAATGCGTTACGTCGGCGGCGGCGGAACGGGCCAGCACGACGACCCCAACATCATTAAAGCCGGGCATTTCACGCTCAGTACGATGGTGCTCCCTCCCGGCCACGAAGGCCCGCTGCACCTGCATACCGACGTCGAGGAGTTATTCTTTGTGCTCGAAGGAACGCTCGAACGGACGCTCGGCCCCCGCGACCTCGTCTGGATTCCCGCCGGCATCTGGCGCGGAGTGCGCAACGACGGCGACAAAGACGTGGCCTTTCTCACCATGCTCGGAGCGCAAAAACCCGAATTGCCGTCCTATCCTGAGGGCAGTCCTCTCACCGAGGCCCGATCGACGAAATGAAGAAACATCAGGGTAAGGTCATCGTGGTCACCGGCGCCGGCCGTGGTCTGGGGCGGGCGTACGCCGAGCGGCTTTCTTCCGAAGGCGCTCGCGTTGCCGTCGCGGAGATCGATGCGGTGGCGGGAGCCCACGCCGCGGAAGAGCTTCGCAAGAGTGGCATGGATTCCATGTTCATCGAGACGGATGTTTCTTCAAAAGAGGCGACTGAGGCTATGGCTGCCCGTGTTCTCGAGAAATGGGGGCAGATCGATGGACTCGTCGCGAACGCCGGCCTGGCCAACTCGGTGGGTGGCCGGACCTATGACGAGATTACAGTCGCCCAATGGGATCGCATCATGGAAGTCAACGTCCGTGGCACGTGGTTGAGCTGCCGTGCTGTTGCGCCATATATGCAGGAGCGGAAGAATGGCAGCATCGTCACCGTCAGCTCCGACACGGCCGCGTGGGGAAGCCCGAAACTGCTGCACTATGTCACGTCGAAGGGCGCTGTCGAGGCATTCACGCGGGCGATGGCGCGCGAGCTCGGCCCCGACGGTGTTCGCATCAACTGCGTTGCGCCGGGTTTGCTGAACAACGAGGCAACGGCCGGCGTGCCCGAAGCGAAGCGCGAATGGAATATCCGGAATCGCGCGATCCAGCGCGAGGGAACGACGGACGACATCGTGGGCCTGGTTTCATTCCTGCTTTCGGATGAGGCATCATTTATTACGGGCCAGTTGATTGTTGCCAACGGAGGATTGGTTTTTCATTGAGGAAGCTGAACGCGGGCTAAAGCCCGCGACTACATTGATCGATCATTTTTGACCGCAAATATCGACGATTATGAACCGCAAATGTAGTCGCGGGCTTTAGCCCGCGTTCCAAACGAATGAACGCATCGAAGCAAATCGAGTTTGAACCCGAACTGAAGTTGGGTATCCAAAACATGTGGTATCCGATTTGCCAGTCGGGGCACGTGAAGGAGCGCCCGCTCGGGCTCCAGCGTCTCGGCCACGACATCGTCGTCTGGCGCGACCCACACGGCAAGATTCGCGTTCATGACGACCGTTGTCTCCATCGCGGCGCCAAACTCAGCGTCGGAATGGTCGTCGATGGAGTGCTGCGCTGCGCGTATCACGGCTGGTGCTACGACACTTCCGGCCAGTGTGTCGCCATACCCACAAGCAAGATCGCCCAGGCCAAGCTTGCTCCGAGGCTTCAGCTCGAATCGTTCGAGGCGCACGAACGCGCGGGCCTCGTCTGGGCGTACTTTCCGGAAGACCGGAGCGTTCCGGTTCCGCCGCTCGTCATTCCTGAGGAACTTGAAGACCCGGAATACAGCGGCTTCATTTGCGAAGCCGAGTGGGGAGCGAACTGGATTCTGATCATGGAGAATCTGGCCGATCCCATGCATGGGCCATTTCTTCACGGCCAGTCCCTGACGCTGTCCCGCGGCGCACTCGAAGACGACATGCGCACGACGCGGAGTCCCGATGGCTTTCTGGTTGAGCGTGAAGGACAGCGCGGCGTGAACTTCGATTGGTCGGAGTTCTATTGCCGCGATTCGATCTGGGTCCGCCTGGATATCCCACTGCCGTTCGGACCAAAAGGCATACTCCGTATCCTTTGCTTCGCTACGCCGATCAATGAGGACCGATCGCTCGTGTATTTCCTGCGCTATCGAAAGCTGAGCGGCTTCAAGCGCGCGTACTGGCGGTTCTTGTACAGGACGTTTTGGGTCAATCAGCATCAGAAAGTGATCGAGCAGGATCGAGTCATTCTTGAATCCTTGCGCGGAGCACAGTCGCGCGCCGCCGAACACCTGGCCAACTCCGATCGCGGAGTTACTGAGCTCCGAAAATTCCTGCGGGAGAAGGTTGCGTGCCGCTCGCAACGGTAGCCGGCGGCAGTATTCACTACGAAACCGCGGGGGAAGGTCTTCCGCTCGTTTTGCTTCACGGTATCGGTTCGAATTCGCGCTCCTGGCGGCGGCAGCTTGCCGGGCTGTGCTCCGATTTCAAGGTCATCGCGTGGGATGCGCCCGGATACGGCCAGTCGTCTGATCCTGCAGGAAAACCTTCAATGCGTTTCTACGCGGATCGCTTGCGAGGCCTTCTGGACGCATTGGATCTGCCCCGCATTTTCCTGCTGGGTCACTCGACGGGAGGGGTTGTCGCTCAGGAGTTTTGTCGAGCAAACGCAGGCGCGGTGGAAAAATTGATTCTCGCGGATACATCGAAGCGGGGCTCGAAAAGTAAACTGGAAGAGCGGCTGCGGATGATTCGCACCATGACCCCAGCCCAGCTTGCTGCCGAGCGGGGCCCCAGGCTTTTGTCGCCGTCTGCCCCGGAAAGTCTTGTCCGCGAAGTCGTATCCATCATGTCTGAGGTTCGGCCCGCAGGCTACGAATTCGCCGCCATCGCGCTCGCGGAATCCGATACACAGGACGTTTTGCGCGACCTTCGCATCCCAACTCTATTGATCTGGGGCGGAGAGGATGAGATAACCCCAGTGTGGGATGAAGTGCCGCCCGGAGCGCGGCTGGAGGTGATTCCCAAGGCCGGCCACTTGTGTTACGCGGAGCAGCCGGAGAAGTTTAACGATATCGTACGTGATTTTCTTTCGCCCCTACGGGGCTGAATTCGTTTGTGAAGGTAAACCCAGGGCTGACGCCCTGGGCTACACTCTTTCGCCGCTCCGCGGCTAGGTACGCAGCCGCGGAGCGGCGAAAGAGTGTAGCCACGGGCGCAAGCCCGTGGTTCAAATAATGACAGGAGACCCAGCCCCGTAGGGGCGGAAGAGTTTGTCGGAATGACCCAGAAGATCACAGTAGCGGATGACCTGCTGAAGGAACTGGAGCGGATCGGCGTCGACACAGTTTTCGGAATTATCAGCATTCACAACATTCCTTTTTACGATTCGCTTCAGCGGCATGGTGGTTTCCGGCTGGTAACTGGCCGTCACGAAGGGGCGGTCGTGAACATGGCCGATGCGTATTCGCGTATTTCCGGGAAGCTTGGTGTCGCTCTTACAAGCACGGGGACAGGTGCAGGTAACGCAGCAGGCGCTATTATTGAATCCTGGAATGGCGGCGCGCCGCTGCTTCACATTACCGGCACGGTAGCTTCCTCGTATATCGGCACCGGCCGCGGCTACATTCACGATTGCAAAGACCAGCTGGGCATGTTGAAAAGCGTTAGTAAGGAGGCTTATCGGGTGCGCCGTTCCGAGGAGGCGCCAACGACCTTTCAGCGTGCGATCGCGGAGGCGTTGAACCCGCCCGCGGGGCCGGTGAGCGTTGAAGTACCGATCGATTTTCAGGCGAGCCTGATAAATCCCTCAACGGTCGTCCCTTCCGCGCCGGCGCCTGTGGTTCCACCGGACTCCGAGCTGACCTCTGCAGTGGAGAAAATGCTCCGCGCAAAGCGGCCCGTAATCTGGGCCGGCAGCGGCGCCATGTTTTCGGACTCGAGTGCTGAAGTGATCCAGCTTATGGAGGCTCTCGACGCAGCGGTGATCACGACTCAGTCCGGCCGAGGCATTGTTCCGGAAACGGATTCGCGCTGCCTTGGGCATTTCGCAACATTTCCAGCTCTCCAGGATTTTGTCGCGAAAGCCGATCTCCTCATCAGCATCGGTGTCCGTTTTAGAGGTAATGAAACATCGAACTGGAGCATCAAGACGCCCTCGGAACACATCGGAATTGATGCAGACCCTTCCGCGATCAATCGCAACTTTCCGCACTCCCTTGGGATCGTGGGCGACGCAAAGAGGATCCTGCCGCCACTCCTCCGGTTGCTTCGTGCGAAAGACCCGAGGCCAAAGCTCGACTATCGAGAAGAGGTCGCAGGGCTCCATCGCGCGCTGCGAAAGGAAGTTCGCGACACGATGGGTCCGTGGGAAGGTATTCTCGACGCGATTCAGGAATTCATGCCGGAAGATGCCATCCTGGTCCGCGATGTCACCGTACCTGCAACCACATGGGGCAGCCGTCTGATTACTCGACGGTCCCCGCGCACAACATTGCATGCTTCGGCTGGCGGGATCGGGCAGGGTTTGCCGATGGCGATTGGCGCACAGATCGCGGCGCCATCGAAGAAGGTTGTGCTCCTCGCCGGCGACGGAGGATTGCTGGTGAACATCGGCGAACTGGCCGCAGCACGCCAGGAAAACACGCCGATCGTCACAATTCTGTTCGACGACGCCGGATATGGTGTGTTGCGGAACATCCAGAATGCGCATTACGAGGGAAAGACAATTGGTGTCGATCTTCAAAGCCCCGATTTCGTGGCGGTGGCCCGTGCTTTCGGATTCGGCTCGGAGCGTGTGCGCTCGGTCCCGGAATTTCGGAACACATTTGCGCGGGCTGTGAAATCGGGTGAGCCCTGGATGGTTGTGGTGGATTCGAACTCAATTGGCCCCATGAAAAAGATTTTTGCGGGCCCGGATGGCGGTGCGGCCCTATACAAACCTCACTAGCCGCGAATTACGCGAATGACGCCAAATGAGCTTCGCGTAATTGGCGTGATTTGCGGCTGGATTTTATGAACGTCATCAATCCAGCAAGATGTTCGGAAGTGGTCGGCCAGGTACTGCTGTGTTCCGAGGCGGACGTCGAAAAGGCCATCGATTCTGCGCAGGCCGCATTCAAGACGTGGTCGGTAACGACAGCCGAAGAGCGGGCATCCCGACTGCGTGACGCTGCACGCTCTCTTCGAGCCGCGCTCCCGGACCTTACCACTCTATTCGTCAGGGAAAACGGCAAGCCCCTCCGCGAGGCCGAGCGCGATATTCAGCGCTCCATTGAATTGATGGAGATCGTTGCGGCGGATTTGCCCGAGTGGTCCAAGCCGGTTCTCATCGAAAAAAAACAGCCCGTCTGGGCCCGAAAGCGGCCAAGAGGTGTGACGGCTGTAATATCGCCGTGGAATTCACCGGTGCTGCTCAGCTTCAAACGATTGGTTCCGGCGCTCGCTACGGGCAACACGGTTGTCGTCAAGCCTGCCTCGTATTGTCCGCTCACCGTCATGGAATGCGCCCGAATCATGAGGCCGCATTTCCCGCCCAGTGTGCTGAGCGTCGTCACCGGCCATGGGTCCGTCGTTGGTGAAACGCTCGCAAAGGACCAGCGGGTTCGCGCCATCGCATTCACCGGCAGCACGGAGACCGGGCGCCGAATCCTGGAGCTCGCCGCAGGCAGCGTTAAGAAAGTGTTTATGGAACTGGGAGGCAATGATCCCGCGCTGGTTCTGGGCGATGCTATCCTGGACGAACAGGCTATCAATCGAATGACCAATTCGATACTGCGCGCCGCCGGCCAGGTCTGTATCGCCATCAAACGAATTTACGTGCACGAATCGAGGAGTCAGGAGCTGGTCGAAAAACTCGAGCGCTCGTTCGATCGCATCGTGGTGGGTGACGGTCTCATGCCTGAAACCACGATGGGGCCTCTCAATAACAAATCCCAGTTCGACTTCGTAACCGGATTGCTCGAACAATGCCGGCGCAAAGGTCTGACCGTCATCACCAGGGGACGGAAGCTCGCGCCCGAAACCTGGGAGCAGGGTTTCTTCATGTTGCCTTCGATTGTTCTTGGTGCCGGCGATAAGGACGACATCGTGCGCTGCGAGCAGTTCGGGCCGCTGGTCCCGATCATGCCGTTCAAGGAAGAACACGAAGCCATAGCACGAGCGAACGACAGCGAATACGGTCTTCGGGCCTCGGTGTGGACCGCTCGAAGCGAACGCGCACAGGAACTGGCGGATCGGCTCGAAGCAGGAGCCGTGTTTCACAACAATCACGGTATCTTTCAGGATCTGCACATCGAGTTTCCCGGCATCAAGCAGAGTGGTCTCAGCCGCGAATCGCGATATGCGGCGCTGGATCACTATGCCGATATCTACGGGTTCGCGGAATAGGAAATCCAGGGACTACCGGGTCATCCGGCTGCAGTCGTGGGAGCAGTATCTTTCAGTCATCACCGATACGCGCTATCGAAACTGGGCGTTTCGCGGGCAGCGCGACGCGTCGAAGCCGCTGTTTAGCGCGATCTCGCGTTATCTGATGGCGTTTCGTGTGGATCCGCGCGCGTGGCCTGAGCAGGAGGAGCGAGTCCTTCGGATCTTCAAGCGCAAGGCGATACACTTCCTGGACCACGTACCGGAGCGGGACGATGACTTTCAGTGGCTTGCTCTAATGCAGGATCATGGCGCGCCAACGCGGCTGCTCGACTTCACGTGGTCGCCATATGTCGCCGCCTTCTTCGCGCTGCACAATACGACAGATGAAGGCGTCATCTGGGCATGCAATCCAGTCGAGATTGCGAAGGCAAAGCGGGTGGAGCTGGATAAACCGGGAAGCTTTCGGAAGTACTTCCTCTCGGATTCAAGTCCGTTCGTGTGGATGGGTGAGCCCTATGCCATGAATCGACGGCTGATTGCGCAGTCGGGCACGTTCCTGGTGCCGGGGGTTTTGGACCAGTCGATTGAATCGATCCTGAAGAGCTATCCCAATCCGAACAACACGCTCATCAAGTTCATCGCCCCGGCGAAGAAAATTCGTGACAATGGTATGCGCGAGCTGTATCGAATGAACATCACGCAAGCTTCGTTGTTCCCTGATCTCGACGGCCTTGCGCGCTCGCTCGCGTACGAGCTCGAGTTTCACTGGGCCTACGACCCACGCACTATGAAACCGATCAGGAAGTAAGGCAGAAAGGTTACGCTCATAAGTTGAGGAGGTTGTCTTATGAAGGCAGTTTGGAATGGCAAGACGCTGGCGGAAAGCAATGCAACTGTGGTTGTTGAAGGAAATCATTACTTTCCGCGCGATTCCGTAAAGAAGGAATTCTTTCACGACAGCGATACGCACACGACATGCCCATGGAAAGGCCTGGCCAGCTACTACGATGTTGTCGTGGACGGCAAGGTAAACAAGGACGCGGCCTGGTATTATCCGGAGCCCAGCGAAGCGGCCAGGAACATAAAAAACTGCGTTGCCTTCTGGAAAGGTGTGCAGGTCACCTCGTAACGGCTGCTGAAGTGCTCCCGGTTCGAGACCGATCGGTCCGCGTTGATGACCAATCGGTTTCGGAAGCGGAAGAAACACTCCCGTACGACGGTC
>QHXD01000891.1 GCA_003223895.1 Acidobacteriota bacterium | reverse complement strand
GAAAGTCATTTATGTGGACGGAGATCTGAATATCGGCGGTAACGAAACCGGTTATGGGATTCTCGTTGTGACCGGGAAGCTCACGATGCAGGGAAACTTCACCTGGAAGGGACTGGTCTTCGTGGTCGGAGAAGGTTGGGCAGAGTTGGGCGGTGGGGGTGGCGGCCAAATTGTCGGATCGGTTTTTATCTCCAAAATCTGGGACAACTACACCGACCACACGCTTCTGCCCACGCTGGGATCTCCCCACATCCAGTGGAACGGCGGCGGTACCAACTACATTCAATATGACCACTGCTGGGCCGACGACATGATGAACAACGTCCCATTCACGCCTCCTCCCAGCACGAAGCCGTTGAAGACCCTCAGCTTCCGAATTCTGCCGTACTAGGGGCACACGGTAGCGGCGGTCTATGACCGCCGCTACAGACCGCACTCGCCACTCGCTGGATCATCTCTGGTGTCAATTCGGGATAAATAGGCAAAGCCAGGCTTTCTTTCGAAGCCGCTTCGCTGATGGGGAAATCTCCGGCCTTGAAACCGAGGTCTCTGAAGCAAACCTGATGTGGAAGCGGGACGGGATAGTAAACCTCACATCCGACTCCCTGCTGCTTGAGATGCGACATCAGCTCGTCGCGCCTGGAGCTGCGAATCACGAACTGGTTGTAGATGTGCCGCGAATTCGGAACTTCGTATGGCAGCTCTATCGAGGCGGCATTCGAAAAGGCCTCCCGATAAAAGGCGGCGTTTCTTCGCCGCCCTTCAGTCCATCGGTCCAGGTATTTCAATTTCACCCGGAGTACGGCAGCTTGAATCGCGTCGAGACGAAAGTTTCCGCCTAAAATCTCGTTGTAGTACTTGTCCCGCGAGCCATGCGTCCGCAACAACCGGACGCGCTCCGCGATATCGGCATTGTTGGTCGTCACCATGCCGCCGTCGCCGAAGCCTCCCAGGTTCTTCGAAGGAAAAAAGCTGAGGCATCCGATGTCTCCAACCGAGCCAGCGCGGCGCTCCTGCCGTTCCGCGCCGATCGCCTGAGCTGCATCTTCGATGACATAGAGTTTGTGCCGGCGCGCAATTTCCAGGATTGGCGTCATGTTTGCCATCTGTCCGAAAAGATGTACCGGCATGATTGCGCGTGTGCGGCTGGAGATGCAGGCCTCAATGCCCACCGGGTCGATGTTGAAAGTCTTCCGCTCGATCTCCGCGAAGACGGGCCTCGCCCCAAGGCGGGCAATGGTACCGGCCGTGGCGAAGAAACTATAAGGTGAGGTGATAACCTCATCTCCGGGCCGGATATCGATCGCCATCAACGCCACGAGAATAGCATCCGTTCCCGATGATACGCCGATCCCATGAGCGCATCGGGAGTACTCTGCGATCTCGCGTTCAAGCGCCTCGACTTCCGGTCCAAGAATAAAACGCTGCGATTCGAGAACGCGATCGATGGCGGATCGCATCTCGTCTCGAATCGTTGCGTACTGGGCCTTCAGATCGAGTAGTGGTATCGGAGACTTCGCGCTCATAGCGAACGTAAGTCTAGCATGAGCGAACGCGGGCTAAAGCCCGCGACTACATTGGGGGGGACGCATGATCCCCAATTGATGGACACATAACAAATTAAGGATTCTTGCCGCGCGTGAAACCCCAATTGATGGACCCATCATCCCCAAATAGATGGACGCATCACCCCAATTGATGGACCCATCATCCCAAATTGATGGACGCATAAACCCCAGTTGATGGACGCGTCATCCCCAATTGATGGACCCATCATCCCAAATTGATGGACGCGTAATCCCCAATTGATGGACCATGGGGGTTCCAGAATGTAGTCGCGGGCTTTAGCCCGCGTCACTGATCCGCGCGGATGGTCTGGCGGAACGACAGGTTGTTGATGTCGCGGAACCGAGGCGTTCCGGGTGGAAGCTTCAACGGCACCAGAAAGTCCAGGTCGAAGGCATATTGGCGTCCGGGCGGGGCATACACCGCGCTGCAGCACTTATACGTACCTGTGGCTTGTCTGTAGTAGTACAGCGATACGATCGAACCGCGGTACCAAATGTTGGCGGAACCCTGTTCCAGATATCTCAGAAAGTTGTGTGTTCCGCCGTCGGTACCAAAATCGCCGTCACCCGTATAATTGTCCGACCTCGTAAAATTGATTCCTTTTCCAGCGGCAATCGCCATCCTGTAATTGGTCTCCGAGCGGACACGGCCGCTGGTTGAATCGGGAGACTGAAATGAATTGTTGTCGTTCCAGGCGTTTGAGAGAAGCGTCACCGCATCGGCAATGATAGCGGCAGAAGAGTGAGATCCGTCGAAGCCGGTACTGCCGATGCCTGCATTGTAGTTGCCCAGGACATAGACGGGATTCTCAGACGCGACAGTGAATCCGGGCTGCGGCAGAACATTATTGGAGCCGTTGACCAGCCGAAGCGCACGGCGGAAGTAGTGGACCCGGTTCTTCGCTGCTCTCTGGTAGGGCCAAACTTGCACCTGCCCGACCTCTATGGAGTCGATTGACGGTCGGATGTTGACGCTGTTGGAATGCGTCGCTGCCAACGTTCCACGCTGGCCACGGGTACAGTTCTGGAGAGTATTGCTCGATTTTGTGGGGCAATATACGACCTCGTGGTCGATGTTAAAATAGCCGGGCACGATGAAACTCGATCCACTACTCACGCTAATGTTCTGGGTTGACGTGCCGGTTATGGCGGCGCTGAGAGCACTCCGCCCATCGTGGGTTGCCGCTGTCGTTCCCAGCGCCCCCCGAGCGCAAGTAAGGGTGTTGCCCGATTTCGATGTGCAATTCAGGATCTCATTGTCCACCCTGTAGTAGCCCGGTACTTCGAAGTTGGTTCCCGAGGCCACGTCGATCCCTGTCTCAGTCGCGTCGAGGTTTTCGTTGACACTGTTCCACAGCCTGTTATGCGCGGTGGCAGTCGATCCCAGCCGGCTGCGCTGGCAAGTCAGCGTAGTTCCCGCATTCGGAACAGTGCAATACATGTACTCGTTAAGGACGCGATAAAAACCTGTCGTCAAACCAGCGATCGAACTGACGGCGACATTCGTCTGGGTCGCGTCAATGTCCGCAGTAAGCTCGGCAAATGCCACGCTGTGAACGGCTGCAG
>QHXD01000889.1:1884-3077 GCA_003223895.1 Acidobacteriota bacterium | reverse complement strand
TTCCTGCTCATGGGAGGCGATGGCTTTACCGAATTCGCCGACGGCGTTGACGTGGAAGACACCGGCATTCTGATACGGGACGCCGTCGCCGAGCACATTACGCGCCTCGGCACCGTGGCTCCAAGGCTGGACGGGAGAATCCAGGTTTCCCGATGACGTTTTTGATTTCCGCTCTGATTTTGTTCCAGGCCGGCGTTCGCAATGACCTGATCGAGCTTCGCAGCTATCTCGGCAGCAACTACCCCCGCTTGATCCAGTTCCTCAACAGCAAGAATCAAATCCTGCTGCACAATACTGAAACGCTGGCTCCTGCTCAGGCTGCGGAAATGCGGGCGAGGATGCGGGTCCCGGACAGGCTCCCGGCGGATCGTCCCATCGTGATGGCGAAGATCGACAATGTCGGTCAGGGTCTGGCCAGTTTTTTGTTCGAAGACGATTTCATCACCGAACAGGTGAATTTCGCTTTTTGTCCCCCGCAGCCCGCCACGCCGTCCCAGCCGGCTCTACCGGAACGCGTCATGACTATCCAGGTTTTGCTCGATGATAGCCGCGCGCTCGGCCCGGCCGTCACGCTTCTGCAAACTGTGTATCAGTTTCCTCCGCCGCTCCCGCCGGGTTCCAACTATCAACCTGTGCTGAACTATCCGATTCGGCCCGCTCTTCCGCTGACGATCTGGAATTTTGGTAACATCGAAGCCATCTATCAAGCCATTCCCGGGCAGCCGCTGATCACCGGCCAACTCTGGATTACCGATAAAACCGTTCGCAGTACCTGTACCCAAATCCCGACGCTAACGGCTCCATAGCTCCAAAAGTACGGCTTTACTTGCGTGCTATGATGGGTTGCCCTTTGCGAATTTTTCGGAGTTCGCATGCCAAAACCAAAAATTACACTCGCCACAGTCCACAGTCAGCTTCAGACTCAGATTCAAACGTTGAGCAGTCGGCTTGAAACGATGGAGACGCTGCAGAAAACAATGGCAGTTCGGCTGATTTCAATCGAAAGCATCCTTAAAGACCACAGCTCCATTCTGGCTTCCTTGCAGGGAAGAGTCGAGGCGTTGCACGGTCTTCTTGAAAGACTGGACCTTCGTGTCGGCCGCCTCGAGCAGGAGTACGTGATGATTACGGCCGCCCTGCGTCGGCTTGAAACGCGCTTCGATCCGCTTGAAGCTCAGCGTCTGGACGCCAGG
>QHXD01000889.1:0-1810 GCA_003223895.1 Acidobacteriota bacterium | reverse complement strand
CACGGTCATGTAGTTGCCGCCGTTGGGCAGGAGCCTGCCGGCCTGAAAGTCGCGTTTCTCGTAGAGCGAGCCGTAGCCGGCGTGGAAGACCGTGCCGGGGACGAGCTCGTAAGAGGCCAGGAGATCGGTCAGCAAACGATGATTCGAACTGTCGTATTGTTCGAGCAGGCGCACCAGGAAATGCCTGTCGAACTGATAGGTGGTTTTGAGGTTCACGATATCCACGCTGAACACGCGTTCGCCGGTGGAGGCCCGATCGAACCGTACTGAATTGTAATCGATGCTTTGATTGATGTGCTGGTTCGGCTGCAGGGTGATTCCCAGCCCGCCGTTGCTCGCCTTTCCCTGAAACGGATTCACCGAATCGTAGTAAATCGCGTTGCCGTTGTTGAAGTTCCCATTGACACCCAACCAGCGGAGGATCTGGACACTGCCGAACATGTTGATCCGTCCTCCTGTCTTGTACCGCTGGCCGCGCCATGGTTCGTGTCCGCGAGTATGGGAGATGCTCAAAAAGCCCTGCCGGGTGAAGTCGAACCGCATACCGGCATTAAGGAATTCTTCATTGCCGTCCTGGACCTGGTCGCGCCCCCGTTTGGTCCAATAAAAAGGATGGACCCGCTTCAACCAGCCGCCCTCCTTCGGATAAAAATTCACTTCTCCAAAGGACCACCCGGAGGTGAAGCCGGTGCGATTGTAGAAGGCCGTATCCATTTGAAAATCTCTTCCGTAGTGCTCAACCTGGTTGCTCCAGGTATACCTGCGCGTGTTGTAGCTGTAGGTGATCTGTGAGGCTGTGGGATGGCTATTTGTGGTGGAGGTGATGCCGGTCTGCGAAGTCAGGAACGTCGCCGAGAAATCCTGTGACGGCGTGAGTTTGACGGACAGGTCGCTGCCAACGACCCGGTTGTGACGGCCGGCGTGTTCAGTGTCCACTGCGATGGCGCCAATGTAGTTCGACTGACCCAGGGAGTACGTTGCGCGGCCGATCGTGAATAGTTTGTTCTTGCCCGCGACGGCTTCTCCACGATCGCCGATGTCCTGCGGACTTTGATCAGATGCATTGAGCAACCCGAACGTCAGCTTTCCGGCCGTCCCGGTCAGCTTGCTTCCCCACGACGGATTGACGATCCGGCGTGTGTGCACTGCGGTTCGCATGTTGCCGTCGCCGCCGGTTCCTGCAATGTTGAACAGACCCATCCCTTCCATGAAGAAAGGGCGCTTCTCGGAGTAGAAAATCGGAAAACGTTGATTGACTTCCACCTGAAAGGCATCGCTTTCCACCTGGCTGAAGTCCGGATTGATGGTTCCATCAAGAGTGATATTGGAAGTAATACCGAATTTTCCGCTCAAACCGACGTCGCCTTTATGCACCGCGTCATTCCATTGATTCGGTGCGGCACGAGTCTGACTGATACCGTACGTGATGCTGGGGAGAACTTCGATTAACCTCGGTTGGCTCAGATTGTTGAACACAAGATGAGCGTGCCTGTTAAAAACCCACTGCCCCGGCGGCATCTCGGGCCATGAATACGAGACGCCCGAGCGGCTGATCCGGCGCCAGAAGAGAATTCCCATTTTTACTTCATCGCCGCTCGAAAAACGGATGCTTTGCAGCGGCAGCCTGATCTCGACGACGTAACCGTCATCGGTAAGCCTGGCTGCGCTGTCCCATAGAAGATCCGCCTCGAACCGCTCGCCGGACGATGGCGTGTTGAGAGCGTCCATCTGGACACCACTTGGATTCGAAAACAGGTGATAGGCAGTCTGGCCCGTGCCGGCAGAATCCAGGCTCAATCCGATCCAATCG
>QHXD01000162.1:3113-10723 GCA_003223895.1 Acidobacteriota bacterium | reverse complement strand
ATACTCAGGCGGCCCTTCCGGCTCTTCACCTCGCTGCTGCCCACCTCGCGCGTGAGGACGGTCCCTTCGGCCATCACCAGACTGCCGCCGGCCTTCCTGCTGACTCCCGCTTCGTCTCGCGGCACTTCCATCCACTCGTACCTGTTGTACACGGTCGTTGGCCGATGCTTCTCGAAGTGGTAGCACAGGTGATGTATCACGGATGCCTCGCCCGGCATCGTTTCGGCTGACGTGACCCAGGTGTCCTCTTTGAAAGGAGCCGGAAGCGCGATGCTCTCCCACTCCTTCATTCAACAACGGCATCGGGCTGGATATTCGAACCACCTTCGGGCCATCGAACCGGTAGCGGCGAATCTTTCCGATCGCCTTCCGGCGCGCCGCTATTGGCCCAGGCGGCAAGCGTGTCAATCTCAGTCTGTTTCAAGGAACGGTCATTCGTGAAATGTCCATACTGCGGGTCCGCAAACCAGGGAGGCATCTTTCTGGAAACGACCGCTTCTCTGATTGCCTTCGCCCAGGGTCTGGCTTCCTTGTAGCTCAAAAGCGGCATCGGTCCGATCTGGCCCGGCCGATGGCAGCTCTGGCAATTCTTCTGAAGGATTGGTAGCACGTCCCGGTGGAACGTGACCGCCCCGCCGGTCTCCTGGCCGGCCTCGGGTGTCATCGCCAACACCGCGGCACCCATCACCAATACGCCTATCGCGAATACGAACGCAATCCTTGTAGTCATCGTTTTTACCTCACTGTAGCGGCGGTCTATGACCGCCGGCGATGTTACCGGCCTGAAGATCCCCGGCGCTCATAGAGCGCCGCTGCAGTTAGCCGGCAATCTGGGGAATCAAGTCGCCGTAGACATCGGTGAGTCTCATGTCGCGGCCATTGAACCGATACGTGAGTTTCGTGTGATCCAGGCCAAGCAAGTGCAACATTGTTGCATGCAGGTCATGCACGGACATCACCTGTTGTTCCGCCTTCAGGCCGAATTCGTCGCTCGCTCCGATCACCTGACCACCCTTAATGCCTGCACCGGCCATCCAAATGGGCATGGCGCCGGGGTTATGATCCCGGCCGATACCTCGCTGCGAGATCGGCATTCGGCCGAACTCGCCGTGCCAGACGATGAGCGTCGAATCGAGCAGGCCGCGAGCCTTCAAGTCTGTGAGCAACCCGGCAATGGGCCGATCGGTTTCGGCGGCATGGAGCGTGTGGTTGGTTTTCACATCGACGTGCGCATCCCATGTTTCGGTGTTCTGGTCGCCCAGTCCGCCCGAAAAAACTTGAACAAATCGCACGCCGTTCTCAACCAGCCTGCGAGCCAGCAGGCACTGCCTGCCGAACGGCTCCGTGATCTTCTCATCCATTCCGTAAAGCTTCCGCGTGGCCTCCGACTCGGTGGAAATGTCTACCGCCTGGGGCGCGCAACCCTGCATTCGGAAGGCGAGCTCGTAAGAGGAAATGCGCGCAGCCAGCTCGGAGTCGCCGGGGTATTTCTGCAAATCCCGTTCGTTCAGCTTCGCCAGAACGTCGAGCCGCGCGCGCTGCTGTTCGGAGGTCATTCCCGCGGGCGGCTTCAGGTCCATGATCGGGTCGCCGCCGGACGAGCGGAATGCCGTTCCCTGATAAGCGGCCGGCATGAAGCCGGCGTTCCAGCTGCTGACTCCGCCGATCGGTCCACCGCGCGCGTCAGGTATCACGACAAACGCCGGCAGGCCGCTGCTCTCCGATCCCAGGCCATAGGTGATCCAGGAACCCATGCTGGGATAACCCGCGCGGATCTGTCCTGACTGGAGTTCATAGGTCGATTGGACGTGATCATTGGATCTCGCGTAGACGGACCGCAGGATCGCCATTTCGTCCACGTGCTGCGCGAGGTTCGGAAAAATCTCCGACACTTCGATCCCGCTTTGCCCGTACTTCCTGAACTGGAACGGGCTCGGCATCAGCGGACCGGGCCAGCCCTGGCGCACGTTGATGTCGCCCTTGCCTGTCAGCGGCTGACCTGCGTACCTGGCGAGAGCCGGTTTGGGATCGAAAGTGTCCACGTGGCTCGGACCGCCGGTCATGAACAGCGAGATGACGGCTTTGGCGCGCGCCTTGAAGTGCGGTGTTTTCGGCGCGTATGGATTCCCGCTGAGCGGTGTGCTGTTGCAGGTGGCGTTGTTCTCGGCCGCCAGCAGTCCGTCTTTGTGGAGCAGGTAGGCCAGCGCCAGCCCGCTCATACCGCCGCCGGATTGAAACAAGAAGTCGCGTCGGGACCAAAAGTTTTTCATTGAAGCTCACCTCATGTAGAGGAACTCGCTCAAATTCAAAAGCACGTTTGTAAGATCCACGAGCGAGTGGGATCCCACAAGGTCTGTCGCGACAGCCAGCTCAGTCGCGTCGGGAGACCGCGTGAGCGCAATCCTGTATGCGAGATTGATCTGCCGGACCGGATCGTCTCCAGCCTCTTTCTTTACTCTGTCCGCGAACATCTGTGCCTGCTTCAGCACGAACTCATTGTTGATTAGCGTCAACGCCTGCGTGGGCACAGTCGAGATGCTGCGCCTGCCCGCGCTGAAATTCGGATCGGGCATGTCGAATACTTCGAACATGGGGAACGCCATGCCGCGCTTGCGATAAACGTAGAGGCTGCGGCGCCAGACACCGGGTCCGTCCTCCTGGTTCTTCCAGACGTTGTAGATCGTGGACTTGACCAGCGTTTCCGGCAAAGGGGGACGGACAGGCGCGCCACCAACAGCTAAATTGATGCCGCCGCTCGCCACGAGAATGCCGTCGCGTACGATCTCCGCATCGAGCCTCTGCGTGCGGTAGCGCCACAAATACTGGTTCTGCGGATCCTTCTCGAGATTTCCGCTGTCCACGTACGCCGACGCCATCTGGTAGGCATCGGAAGTCATGATCAGCTTGTGCATCTGCTTGATGCTCCAGCCGCGGTTCATGAATTCGACCGCCAGCCAATCCAGCAGTTCCGGGTGTGTCGGCGGATCGCCCATCTTTCCGAAGTTATCCAGCGTCGGCACGATGCCGCGTCCGAAATGGTGGTGCCAGATGCGATTGACGATCACCCGCGGCGTCAGCGGATTTTCCCGTGAAGCCAGCCACTCGGCGAGTGCTCTTCGGCGCCCGGAGGTATTTCCATCGGCGGGAGGAATCTCGGTGGGCGGATTGCCATAGGTAGCCACCGTAACAAATCCCGGCTTCATCAGAGATCCCTTGCTGTTGGGGTCGCCCCGTACCAGGAAATAGGAAGCCGGCACTTCATACCGGCCCGGACCCGTATGAAGGTAGGTCCCTTCGGTTTCCCGGATTCTGCACTTCACACAGCCGATCACTTCGTCGCCGTCACCGAGTGGAGCGAACCGCCAATCGCCGTCCGTTACGATATCCACGACCGGTATCGGCTTTGGCTTCTCCTTTTGAAGAGCCGCGATCCGATCGTTCAGAGCCTTTCGTTGCGCCTTGTGCTCGTTGGTGAGCGCGCCCTCCAGCGTGCGGGCGTTGACGTTTAGTCCACCCTCGAGGATCTGTGTCGCCAGCAGTGCCTCTCCTGGGGTTCGTTCGCTTTCGGGTTTCGCGACGGCTCGCTGCACGTTTTCAGGGAATTTCTTGAGCGCCTCCGCCTTCAACTTTTCACGGTAGGGTTCCTCGATCTTTGCAACCTGGTCCTTGAGAGGTTTTATCTGAGCATCGAGTTCGGCGACTTTCTTCGCATAGGCGTCCGCTTCCGCCTTCGGCGCCATCGGGTAGGCTGTTTCGACATAGCCGAAGATCGCGGCCTGGAGGGCGTAATAATCTTTCTGCGGGATCGGATCGAACTTGTGATTGTGGCAACGCGCGCACTGAACGGTCAGTCCCAGTACGCCGCGTCCGATAGTGGCCAGCACATCGTCCAGATAGTCGAAACGGCGCTCCGGAGTGTCCTTCTCTCGGAAATTCACTCGAGGACCGGCACGCAGGAAGCCGGTGGCAATCATCGTGTCGATGCTCTTCGTTTCGAGTTCGTCACCGGCGATCTGCTCTTTTATAAAAACATTGTAGGGCTTGTCCTGGTTGAAGGAGCGGACCACGTAGTCGCGGTACATCCAGGCATTGGCGCGGTCGTAATCGTGTTCGAAGCCATCGCTGTCCGCATACCGCGCAACATCGAGCCAGTGGCGGCCCCAGCGTTCGCCGTAGTGCGGGGAGGCAAGGAGTTTGTCGATCAATCGCTCCCACGAGCCCGGAGTGTTGTCCGACACAAACTCGGCCGTTTCTGCGGGCGTGGGCGGCAGTCCGGTCAGGTCGAGATAAGCCCGGCGCAGAAGCGTTTGCCGGTCGGCTCGCGGCGCGGCTTTGAGGCCCCTTTCCTGACGGCTCTTCTCGAGAAAAAGATCGATCGGATTCTTCAGGTTTGCCGAGACGGCGGGCACAGAAGCCTGGACCGGGAGCTTGAATGCCCAGTAGTTCCGCGCTTCCGGCGAGATCTCCATGTTTTCCAGGGCGGCCAGTGCGGCTCGATCCAGGGGCTGAGCTTTGGCAACTGCAGCGTTGTCCCAGTGAGCGCCCTGATCGATCCAGGCCTTGATGGCGGAGATCTGCTCGCTGCTGAGCGTCTCGCCCATAGGCATCGCCGGCTTCTCGAGGCCTGCCACTCGGCGATACAGCCGGCTTTCATCCGACTTGCCGGGAACGATCGCAGCACCCTTTTCGCCACCCTTCAGTGCGCCCTCGAGCGTGCGCAAGTCCAGCTTCGAAAGCTGCATCGCCTCGCCATGACATTTCCAGCAGCTGTTCTCGAGTATCGGCTGGATGTCTCTTGCGAAGGAGGCCGTTTCCTGCGCGCTGGACAAGGTAACCACCATGCCAGCCAGTGCCAATCCACAAACAATCGACGCGACAACGGTTCGTTTGGTCAAAGTTCCCTCCCTTTTCGCCTGCGGGAGATTTGAGGAGTATTGCTTGTCGTTGAATAATACTAGCCTGAGGTAGACTGCCCAAGCTAATTCAGGAGGGGAGAAATAGCCGCAAATTACGCCAATCACACCAACGTTTGCGTAATTCGCGTAATTCGCGGCTATTTCCCCCGTAACGGATGCTGTCCTCAATCAGGAGGTGCTCGTGCACAGGATGCCGCTCGTCATTTTCCTCGCTGTTTTGCTCGCCGCCGCGCCGGCTGGCGCCCAGGAAAAGATCGACACCGCGATGGTCGCGAAGATCCGCGCCGAAGGGCTCGAGCATTCCCGTGTCATGGAAGTCTTCGATCATCTCGTGAACGTCATCGGCCCGCGACTGACCGCGTCTCCTGCTTACAGGACCGCCGTCAACTGGAGCCGCGACAGACTCGTCAACATGGGCCTTGATAACGTTCACCTGGAGCCGTGGGAATTCGGACGAGGTTGGCAACTCGAGAAGCTGACCGTGGAAATGATCGAGCCGCGATACCAGCCGATAATCGGATACGCGAAAGGCTGGTCTCCCTCGACGAGCGGCCGTCTCGTTGCTGCTCCGGTATGGATCGGTAATCCCGGAGAGGATCTCAGAAAATACGAAGGGAAACTGGCCGGATCGATTGTCATGACGCGCCCCATCCTCGAGAATTTCATTCGCGCGGACCGGCCGCCCTCCAGCGGCGATCTTCGCCGTGCGGCGACGTCGTTTCAACGCGATGGGCAGATCACCGCCATGCTTGGCAAGGAACGTCCTGAGGTTACGCTCGAGCCCAGCGACGGCGAGCACGGAACCGTCTTTGTGACAGGCCGGGACGGTGGTGCCAACGGCGTTCCATCAATCGTGCTGTCCGCCGAACACTACAACATGATTGCAAGACTTCTGGAACAAGGCATTCCGGTGAAGCTCGCCGTCGAGATCCAGTCCCGGTTTTTCGATCAGGACAAGAACGCCTACAACGTCATTGCCGAGATCAAAGGCACGGATCCCGCAATCGGCGATGAGGTCGTGATGGCCGGCGCGCACCTCGATTCCTGGCACACGGGAACGGGCGCCACTGACAATGCCGACGGAATCGCCGTGGAGATCGAAGCCATGCGGATACTGAAAACCCTTGGCGTGAAACCTCGCCGCACGATCCGGATCGCGCTGTGGGGTGGCGAAGAGCAGGGACTGCTGGGTTCGGCGGCTTACGTGAAAGAGCATCTCGCCGGTGAATCCGGCAAGGCCGCGCGCGACAAGTTTTCCGTGTACTTCAATCTCGATAACGGAACCCCGCCGATCACGGGCTTCTACCTCGAAGGCAACGAGGAGATGAAGCCGATCATGGAAGCATGGCTGAAACCATTGAACGATCTCGGCGCAACGATCTCGACTCTCGGAAAAATCGGGGCAACCGATCATCTCTCTTTCATTCGTGTTGGTTTGCCGGGATTTCAGGCGGTTCAGGATTACACCAATTACGACGTCCGGACGCACCACACGAACATGGACACGTACGAGCGTGTAAGCGCGGATGCCTTGAAACAGGCCTCCGTCGTGGTGGCGACGGTCCTGTATGACGCTGCCATGCGGGACGCGAAGATTCCGCGATCCCCGGCAAAGTGAGGCACCAAACGGAGTCAAGTTGGTCTTAGCACGTAGCCGTGGGCTTTATGCCCGCGTTCAAATACCGCCAGAAGAATTCTTTAATTGTGTTTGAACGCGGGCATAAAGCCCACGGCTACGTGCAGACCGCCGATGTTTTCCCTTTGGGCAACTCGTCATTTCCCTCGTCAGCGTGCCGGAAACGCAAGCTTAACGTTTTGGATGGCACCGGGGCCCTTTGCGTTATAAACGCGCACGAAAAGTTTCCCGTCGCGCAACGCGTCACGGTCGACATTTGACAGAGTGACCGCACGAGCTAAGCCCGTGCCGGATGCGGCAAACAGCTGGTGGATGGCAGGTCCGGGTTTCTGATCATCTCCGCGATGTATCCAAATCGCCGTGACGTGTCCCGTCGTGAGTCGTTCGAGGTCGGGTGTGTAGACCACGAGTCCGGTGAGTGGGTAGTAATCGAACACGCCGATCGCCGTCGCAAGCTGGCTTGGCGAGGGCGCTTTGCCGCCCACCAGCGCAGGTGTGCTGAAGGGCGCGCGGCGAAATCTGGCCGACTGCTCGAATGCGAAACCGATCGACAGCAGCTCCGCATCGCTGAACTCGCGGCCCAGCAGGTCCATTCCCACCGGGAGTCCATCGTCGGTAAAGCCCACAGGAACGCCCAGCGCGGGGAGACCCGAGTGAGCGCTTAACTGGCAGTTCGTTCCTGCCTGCGCGTCACCAATCCGTGCAGCTTTACGGCGCAGCGTCGGATAGACGACAGCGGACAGGCGATACTCCTCGAACACGGCCAGCACGGCCTGATGAATGGCAGTGCGCTTGATCATCGCTCGACGGTATTCCTCGCTGTCCCGCTTCTCAGGCGCATTGCGGGCGCGGAAATTCGCTTCGAGCGCGGCGTGATACAAGCCCCGTTCGAGAATCTCACCCAGAGACTTGACTGGTGAATCCTCGTGCCGTGCGAGATAGTCGGCCAGGTCGAACTTGAACTCCGCATTGATCAGGCTGCTGTCGCGCAACAGATCGTCGAGCCCCGGGACCACCACCGGCAGCACCTCGGCGCCAGCCTGTTTCATTCTGTCGAG
>QHXD01000162.1:0-3098 GCA_003223895.1 Acidobacteriota bacterium | reverse complement strand
GAGGCTCTGTAATACTCCGATGCGCTTGCCCTTCAGCGCTTCTGCCGAGAGTGCATCGCGGAAGGACCTGGGGACGCGTCCTTCACCGATTTGCGTCTCGGCATCCGCGGGGTCGGCGCCGACGGTGGCATCGAGCATAATCGCGAGATCGGTGATTGTGCGCGCGATCGGCCCACCGATGTCCTGCGTGCTCGAAAGTGGGACGATGCCGGTCCGGCTCGAAAGTCCGCGCGTCCCGCGCAGCCCGACAAGGTTGTTGTGAGCCGCGGGAATCCGAATGGAGCCGCAGGTGTCACTCCCCATGCCCGCGACGGCAAAGTTCGCGGCGATCGCCGAACCTGTGCCGCCGCTCGATCCGCCGGGATTGCGGTCGAGGTCGTACGGATTCTTCGTCTGCCCGCCGCTGGAGCTGATGGTCGTGATACCCGCGGCGAGTTCATGCATGTTCGTCTTGCCGATGATGACGGCGCCGGCGTCCTTCAAACGCCGCACCTGGAATGCATCGCTACGCGGGTGAAATGTCGCCAGCGCGATCGAACCTGCCGTGGTCGGCATCTCCAGGGTTTCGTAGTTGTCTTTGACGACGACGGGAATACCGTGCAACGGCCCCCGCACTCGCCCCGCCCTGCGCTCAGCGTCAAGCTGATCGGCGGCCGCGAGGGCCTGGGAGTTGAGCGCAACCATCGCGTTGAGTCCAGGACCCCGCTTGTCATATGCCGCGATCCGGGCCAGGTAGAGTTCCACGAGCTGGCGGGCCGTGACCGTACCGGACTCCATCGCCGCCTGCAGCTCGGGGATGGTCTTTTCCATTACGTCGTATGCGGTTTGAGCTTGCGCTCCCACGGCCGCGAGCCCGCAGGCCAAGACGACTATAAAGGTTGCGTATATCCGACACGCTTGTAACATGGCCCAGTAGCGTAGCATTATGCGCATGAGATGATTCAGTTCGCACTTTTGTTTTTCATTTCCATGCTGGCGGGAGCCCAGCAGCCGCCCGTGCCTCCAGCGCCCGTTTCACTCTTGAAGCCTGCGCGCATCTGGGACGGTGAAGCGGCCGCACTTCGCGACGGCTGGGTCGTGCTCGTGCGCGGTGAGAAGATCGAGGCCGTTGGACCTGCGTCGGAAGTGAAAGCGCCGGCCGATGCCCGGGTGATCGATTTGCCGGGCACGACGCTGATTCCCGGACTCATCGAAGCCCACTCCCACGTGTTGCTGCATCCGTATAGCGAAACGTCGTGGAACGATCAGAATGCGCACGAAGCGCTGGCTCTCCGTGTGGCTCGCGCGACAAATCACCTGCGAAACACGCTCATGGCCGGCTACACGACGATTCGCGATCTCGGAACCGAGGGCGCAGGATACGCGGATGTCGGTTTGAAGCAGGCCGTCGAGCAGGGCATCATTCCAGGTCCGCGAATGCTGGTTGTGACTCGGGCGATTGTCGCGACAGGAAGCTACGGCCCGAAGGGTTATGCGCCCGAATGGCGCGTGCCGCAAGGGGCCGAAGAAGCGGATGGCGACGGCCTGATTCGCGTTGTGCGCGATCAGATCGGGCGGGGCGCGGACTGGATCAAGATCTATGCCGACTACAGTTGGGGTCCGCGAGGTGAGGCCGCTCCCACCTTCTCGCTCGAAGAGATCAAGCTTATCGTCGATACCGCGAAAAGCAGCGGCCGCGCGGTCGCGGCACATGCATCAACGGTCGAAGGAATGCGGCGCGCCACAATGGCCGGTGTGGAGACGATCGAGCACGGCAATCAGGGAACTCTGGAGATCTTCCGGTTAATGAAGGAGCGCGGAGTGGCGTATTGTCCGACAGTGTCCGTCGGAGGACAGTCTGAAGCCAAGAAAGCCAGCTTCAAGGCCGCTCTTCAAGCTGGAGTTACCATCGCGGCCGGAAGCGACGTGGGCGTTTTTCCTCATGGTGAGAACGCGCGCGAGCTCGAGACCATGGTCGCCTGGGGCATGTCCAATGTTGACGCGCTTCGCTCGGCGACATCGGTCGATGCCCGCGTCCTTCACATGGACAATCTGGTCGGCCGCGTAAAGGCCGGGCTTCTGGCGGACTTGATCGCTATCGAAGGGGATCCCACCAAAGAAATCTCGGCAATCCGCCACGTCCGCTTCGTAATGAAGGGCGGTACGGTCTTCAAACCGTTCTAATGCGACGCTTGTGCGGATAAACTGCCATTCTTCGTCTATAAATTAGCATTGACTATCAGAAAACAGCTTTTAATTTCGATCAATGCACGATTGCCGATCAATACGTCACATCGACCGACTAATAATTAGCATTGCTTCACTAAAAAGCAGCATTCCATCATCAAAAGTCGGGCATTGCCAACCTTAGAATCGTTGTTGTGCAGTTAAAATGCGCATTGTCTATCAGATAGATCGCATAGTATCTTCCCAATTGTTGTTTAATCTCACACTGAGCGTACATGGCTCACGACAAAGAGTACATTGACTAAGTGTAAGATTCCGCTGACTGCCTGGAAGTGTGCATTATTAGAATTGCAGTTTACCTTGCTGGCCAGAAAATTTGCATTGTCTCTCAAAAAGTTTGCGAAGATGGCGAAAAAGATTGCATAGATCTTAGGGGAATTTTGCAGGCTGCGGAAAATGCACAGGACGTCCAGCCGTTACTGGCGTGCCGCCTATTCGAAGTCTTGATGTGTCTTCAGCGGATTCGTAGTCGCGGGCTTTAGCCCGCGTTAATACAGGAGATACCTGGATCGGATCGCGCGAAAGCCTGCAAGGTCGCTCTCCCAGATCTGGCGCAGCGCGCGCCCATCGGCTCCCTGCCGAAAAGCGTTGTGGACCTTCTGGTTGACGAGCAGACCGTTGAATTTGTCAGCGGCAAAATCCTCTGGATACAGCTTGAGCAGTTGCGCGGCAATCTCCAGCCCCGTGGTGATCGGCTCGAACTGCGCGCGGTCGGTGACGACAATGTTGATCCCGCCGCACTCGGCATCCTTATGCACGCTCGAGCGCGGCGTGAAGCGCACGGGCACAAAGCGAACGCCGGGGAGCCGCGCGCCATTCAAACCGGTAGCGAGCCTGCGCCCATCGATCCATGGCGCTCCCACAACTTCAAA
>QHXD01000043.1:20214-43024 GCA_003223895.1 Acidobacteriota bacterium | reverse complement strand
TCATGGCAATCCTCGGCGGCGATAGCCGGCTCATCGAGGCACACGAGAAAGCCGTGGCCGCGACTCTTCAGGAACTGGAGGCTCACGCCGCGACTCGCGTCCGTCAAGCCGGCCTGAACGAGGATCGCGGGACAGGCAACCTCGTGGTTGCTGTCTATCATCATGATACGAGCCGAGAACTCGATCCGCAGCTACACACGCATGCAGTGGCTGCCAACCTGACGTATGACGGTACGGAAGTTCGTTGGAAAGCGCTGCAAGCATCGGGCATCTATCGACGTCGTGCTTACCTGACGGAGGTGTACCGGCATGCACTCGCTCGCGAAGTACGGTCATTGGGCTACGAAATTCAAAACCGACGCGACTCGAGAGGCCGGGATGCAGGATTTGAGATTCAAGGTCTGCCGGACGAACTTCTTGCCGAATTTAGCCGCCGGAGCCATCAACGCGATCAGGCAATTCGCCAGTTCAGCGAAAAGACAGGACGCTTACCTACGGATAACGAAGTGGCGGTGCTCGTCCGCGAGTCCCGACCCGACAAACTCATTGAGATTTCAACTCCAGAAGTGCGCAAACGGCAACGGGACCGTCTGACCAAAGAAGACGCGCGAACGTTAGCCGAATTGCGACGGGCCGAACGCCCTTCTTTGCCGACCCATCTGGAATCTGCCGCACATTCTTTGCATTATGCGATCGAGCACTTTTTCGAGCGGATCTCCGTGGCTCCTGACTATGAAGTCTTGGCAGAGGCGCTGCGGCACGGCCGTGGCAAGGTTCATTATGAGGAGCTGAAAGGCGCCCTCGCGTTACAGGAGTCGGACGAGACGATCCTCCGACAAGGAACCGACATCACGACAGCAGAGACTCTTGAGCGCGAGCGAAACATGATCGCTGTGATCAACGAAGGGGCCGATGCACTTGAGCGCTTGGGTGGAGCCGATCGATTTGCACCCTCAGACTATCTGAACCCGGAACAGAAACAGGCAGTTAAGTTCGTACTGGACTCCCGTGACCTTGCGGTGAATTTGCGGGGCGTCGCCGGAACGGGAAAGACCGCGACTCTACAAGAGCTCCGCCGCGGTCTTATCGAGGCCGGGCGGGACGTGCTTGCAGTTGCTCCAACCGTGAGCGCTGTGGAGGAACTGCAAAAAGTCGGGTTCGTTAATGCTGTCACGCTGGAGCGGCTGCTTCTGGATGGTGGACCTCATCTGAACCGGAAGACGATCATCGTTGATGAAGCAGGCATGGTCTCGTCGCGGCAAATGGGGGACCTGCTTAACCTGGCCACGCAGCGGACGCTGCGTTTGGTGTTTAGCGGCGATACGAGTCAGATCCAGAGCGTCGAAGCGGGTGATGCGCTGCGAATCCTCGAGAAGGAATCTCACCTAAAAAGCACTGCTTTAATGGAAGTCCAACGCCAAAAGCCAAAAGACTATCGCGAAGCGATTCGGGAACTGCGGACGAATCCTGAAATCGGTTTCGACAAACTGGAGGCGATCGGCGCGGTCCGTGAAGTGGCATGGCTCGATCGGCCAACTGCGATCGCGTGTGCTTACACGGAATCGGATAACAAGCGTGGGCTCGTGGTATGCGCAACGCATGACGAAATCAACCGGGTCAATGAAGCGATCCGATCAGCACGCAAGCAGAAAGGCGAATTGAGCGAGGGCGTCGCAGTGACTGCGCGTATCTCCCTGAACTGGACAACAGCGCAGAAAAGCGACCTGTACAACTTCACTCCTGGCCAGATTCTCGGCTTCCATCGCCCGGTTCAGGGGATTGGCAAGAACGAAACGGTCGAAGTTATTGGGATCGAGAATCGGCGGCTGCGCGTTCGCAACGGGAAAGGCGGAACCGTAAACGTCACGAGGAAGCACGCCAAGGCCTTTGACGTCCTGGCCGCACACAGCCTTGAGGTCGCCCCATCGGAGAAGCTGTTGTTGACGGCTAACTATCAGGCACCTGGGTTTCGAGCCACAAACGGGGAACTCGTTACCGTCTCTCGCCTCGAAAGCAATGGGCGGATTCACTTGGAAGACGGACGCGTTCTTCCGGATAACTTCAAAAACTTCGCGCACGGTTACGCCGTCACGGCACATCGTAGCCAGGGCAAGTCGGTCGATTCCGTAATCATTTCCGGCGATGGTATGACGAAGGAGTTGTTTTACGTTGCGGCTTCGCGAGGCAGACACACTGTGCAGGTATTTACAAGCGACAAAGAACAGCTTCGTTGTTCGGTGGCGGAGTCGAATGTCCGCCGATCCGCTTCCGAATTGGCCGCGAAAAGCGGCAGAAGACAGCATCAGAGAATTTTTCGGGGCCGGGCAGCCTCCTTCGAATCAGCAATCCACCAGGCCGAGGAGCGGCCATCGAAAGTCCGACGTCAATTCAGTCAGAAATCTCGAAAGGAGAGAAAAAATGTTCCAGGCATCAGTCGATGACAAAAAGACGTGGAAAATCTTAGCGGATGACCGCGCAGCGGGTCTACAGATCATCCTGCCCAAATCTGCTCACGTGTTGCCCTGGTGCCACTTCCTGTGGGCCGAAGGGGATAGCGGCGAGATACGCATTGCTTTCACGACCCATGACGTAGTGGTGAAAGGGTCCGGTTTAGATGCGCTGTTGGGTGATATCGCCGCCCAACGGATTGTCGAATTGAAACAGCCTCTGCGCGCCGAGCGATTTGGTGTTATCTCAGGAACGTGCATCCGAGAGATTGCCGTAACGAAAGTCGACTCGGAAGGGAATCCACTGGATGCCTGACCTGCGCCGCGGAAACGTTCGCGTTCCGGCTCCATCGTGGAGCCGGGTTATTAAAGGAAAGACACCATCCCTAAGCCTGCGGCTTAGAGTTGCGCGAGTCACGCAATCGCAAAAGCGCAACTCGAACAATCTCGAATGCCATTCGAGTTCATTCGAGCTTATTCGAGTTCCGGGCGATCATGGCGCCTCTCGAACATCCAATGAAGTCGAATTGTCTCGAATATGCTCGAATAATCTCGAACGTGGGAGGTGACGGAGAATGGATGACGACATTCGCGTAACCCTCGACCAGATGCCCGAAAAAGCTCCTCGTTCAAAACTGGAGCCGCACGAAGACCTTATCCGTCAGCTTCGGCGGAAAGGGCGGACATACGAAGAGATCGCCCAATTTTTTGCCGAAAAGCTGAACCTTAAGGTTGCGCCAAGCACCATTTACGCGTTTGTTCGCGTGCGCGCTCGGCGACATCATCGTCTTCGGGTCGAGTTGCCACCCGCAACGGCTATCTCGCGCATGCCTCAGCCGGCGATTTCCGGAAATGATGAGACCGTCCGGCGCCGCATGGAAGAACTGAAACGTCGGCGACCACCTGAACCAGAAAAGCCGCTCTTCCACTACGACGAAAACGAGCCACTGCATTTGATTCGAACGCCAGCCGAAGAGACGAACCACTGAGGGTAAAACTCCGGCCCGCCGGAAATCGGCAAAACGGCGGGAAAGGCGATTACTTCATCGCTGGAAATAAGGACTTCTTGCGCGCGTGAGCTGGTAAGTGATTTGAAACATTGGTGGCCGTATCGGCGTTAAGTCTGCATGGCGCCTTCCCGGCATGCAGTACTCCTCGTTCGAATACATCCCACGTAAACCCGAAGAAACGATCCTCTACCGGGTTGTGTCTGAACAGCTCGCAACGTTCTTGGCACGACAAGAAGATCGCCAACGCCCCATGCCGAAATTTGTCGAGCGAGAGTTCCGGTCATTCCTGGAATGCGGCATCCCGGCGTACGGCTTCGTCCGGGTCCATTGTGACTCGTGCGGGCATGATCGTGTTGTGGCGTTCTCCTGTAAGGGGCGCGTTTGGTGCCCTGGCTGTGGCGGAAGACGCATGGCCGACACCGCGGCGCATTTGGTGGACCGCGTTTTCCCGATTGTGCCCGTCCGACAGTGGGTCCTTTCCATGCCGTTTGCCCTGCGGTACAAGATGGCTTATGACTCGCGGCTCATGGGCGGCGTCCTGAATGTGTTTGCCAGAGCAGTGCTGGGTCATCTACGCCGCCGTGCGCGAAAATTGATAGGACTCCGCGATTCACAGAGCGGCGCTGTCACATTTATTCAGCGTTTCGGCGACGCCCTAAATTGCAATGTTCATTTCCATACGCTCGCGTTGGATGGTGTCTACACGCACACCGAGAACCAAACGCCTGAGTTTCATGAACTGCCTGCACCAGAGGACGACGAGATAGTGGAGTTCACAACTGTCGTCGGGACGAGAATTCGATCGCTACTTAATTGCAGCGGACTTGGAGCTGGACAACAATCCGAAGACGAGGATTCGCTATCACGAGATGATCCCGGCATGGCGGCTCTCTACGCGAGTTCGATTCGGGGGAAGATTGCCGTCGGGTCAAACATGGGATATCGCGTCGCCCGGCTCGGAGATCAGATCGACGGAGACACTTTGGACGTTCTTCAATCGCCGCGTTGCGCCACAGTCAACGGATTCAGCGTCCATGCTAATGTCAGCATTCCAGCATACGACAGGATGAGATTGGAACGGCTTTGCAGATATGCCGCGCGGCCAGCCGTCGCAACGGAGCGTCTGTCGGAATTACCCGACGGGCGGCTCCTGTATCGGTTGAAGCGACCATGGCGCAACGGAACCAGCGCAGTCATTTTCGAACCTCAGGATCTGCTGGCCAAACTCGCAGCTCTCGTTCCTGCCCCGCGCGTTCACCTCGTCCGGTTCCATGGCATTCTCGGTCCGGCAGCGGCTTGGCGACCCTTGATCATTCCAACCGCAGCGGCAAGCACTGAATCCGCAGCGGCGAAGGGTAATTCCATTGTTTTACCGGAATCCGTTGATGCAGCAACTGCCGAATGCGCAGAACAAAAATCAGCGGTACAGCGCTGCCGCAATTATTCGTGGGCTCAACTGATGAAGCGCGTGTTTGCGATTGATGTTTTACAGTGCGATCGGTGTGGTGGCGTCATGCGGATCATCGCCACAATTCATCCGCCGGACACCACGCGGAAGATTCTGGACTGTCTCGGCCTTCCCAGTCGGGCGCCCCCTCTCACGCCTGCCCTTCGCGAACGCGCCTTTCTCTTCGATCAGTTCTAAACCTCAAATCTAGAAGACATCCCGTAAGTGTGTTTATTTCCACGTCGCGCCCGGGCCATTTCCTGGCCTGTTGCTTATTTCCTGTGCGTGCCCGGGCCGTCTCGCCGCTTATTTCCTCCGTCCGCCGGCCCCTGAGTTACCACAACCTGCATTTCTAGAGACGGCCGCAGCGTGACCTGCGGCCACAGCCGCGCTTATTCTTCCTATCCGCCGAACGGAGGCTCTACGCAAATTACCCGCGGCTTAGTTCGAGCATGATGTGCTGGGAGTGGGATAGGCCGGGGCAGGAGGTCGAGTGGGCTCGTAGCTGAACACACTTGAGTCGTCGCTAGCCGAAGATAATTCGCTGTCGTGGAAATGCTGCTGTGGCCTAGCAGCAATTGAATTGTGCGGATATCGGTTCCGCTTTCCAGTATATGGACAGCGAACGCGTGCCTCAAAGAATGTGGAGTAACCGGTTTGGAAATTCCGGACAGCCGATGTGCCTCACGACATGCTTTTTCCACCGCGTGACGCGTAATCGGATTCTCCGATCGATTACCTGGAAAGAGCCACTTTTGTGTTTTCCCCAACGCGCGCCACTTGTCCAGCGTTTCCAGCAGACGTGGTGACAACATCACGTACCGGTCGCGCCGGCCCTTCCCCTGCTCGACACGGATGACCATACGACGGTTATCGACATCGCCCGGTTTTAACCGCACGACCTCGGATATTCGTAAACCCGCTGCATAGCAGCTCATCAGAATCGTACGGTGCTTCGCTTGGCGGACACACTCCAGGAAGCCAAGAACTTCATCAGGACTGAGGACCGACGGCAGCGCCTCCGGCCGTTTGGGCATGGGTATCGCCTTTTCCATCATCCAACTTCTTTGCAGTGTGATGCTGTATAGAAATCGCAGAGCGGAAACGGCGATGGCGACTGTCGTTGGCGCGGCTTTCTTTTCCTTGGATAGATACAATTGATACGAGCGAATCTCTTCCGGTGCAATTATCTCAGGTGACTTGTCGAAGTGCCGGGCAAACATGGAAACGTGGTGAATGTACGATGCCTGGGTGCTAATCGCGAGATTGCGGAGCCTCATGTCATCTAACATGCGTTCGAGAATCGGTCTCATTTCTTCGGGGCCTCCTTTACGAAAAGATGAATTCGCTGCGAGCAGCGGATTTTTCGCAAAGTGGGTGCAATTCGCACGGCGGAGACCAACTGATGAGCAGCGGTGGAAATGTAAGTTGTGAACCCATTGCCGATTTATCGTCAGAAGCCCCAGCGTGACACATGAACAAGATGTTCCATTTTCCGGGCCTCGGGAAGCCCTGAAAGCCTTGAAAGCCTTGAAAAACAAAAAGGGGTAACGTCATTTTGTTACCCCTGTGTTACCCCTGAAGATGTCTCGGTCTGTAACTTTATGGACCTGAGGGGGTTCGAACCCCTGACCTCATGACTGCCAGTCATGCGCGCTCCCAACTGCGCCACAGGCCCGTTGAACAACAATCCATCGTAGCGGAAAGAGTGAAGGGCGGTCAATGTGTCCGTGGTGTCGTAGAATGGCGCGATGTGGCTTGGGCCGGTCCTGTATCTGAGCGTCAGCGTTTTCCTGTGGTGGTATGCAGGCGCCGTGTTCATGCCGTTTTTGCTGACGCGGGCTGTGGTGCAGGCAGTGCCGCTGCTCGAGGACCTGCAACTGGTGGTCATCATTAATGCGGGCCTGATTTATTTCGGCGGTTACCTTGTCTTCGCGATGTCCTGGCAGTGGCTGAAGCCATATCTGCGGAATGCGTTCATCGCGGGCCTGGTTTTGTGGCTGGCGAATGTTCTGGTTGTGTATCCCATGCTGGGGAGGGGCGTACTCGGATACATGCTGCCGCAGGGATGGATGTCGGCCAGTTTTCCGCTGCTGGTTTCGCATTGGGTATTCGCGAGAGGTCTGCAGTTCCAGGAAACGCGCAGATGAGACTCATCCTCGCAGTCTTTGGAATTGCGGCGGTGTTGATCGTGGTGTGGGTGTTTTTCGTCTTGCGGGCAATGAAGGACAGAACCTGATCAGACGCTTTCCTCCGAGTTGGCCAGGATCGATGAGTGGTGCAGGACCAGAAGCCATCGATCGTCTTCAAAGACGAAAATATTCGTCGCATAAGCCTGGGCACGGCTCATCGTTTCATTGTTTGCCATCGTCATGTTTTCGAGGCAGGTGACCCAGGCGATGGTTCCCTGGACTTCGACGGATACTTCCGAAACGTCGATCCGCATGTATGTCGTGTTACGGAAAATCCGTTCCCAGCTTGCGCGGATGTTTTCCCATCCGGCCAGGCGGACCGAGCCGGGGTGAACGCAGATGGCACTCGCATCGGTGGCCCATACCTCATCCATGAGATCGACGTCGAGGCTTTCGAGCGCGAAGTAGAACTTGAGATTTGCCTCCACCACTTGTTCGGGATCAGTCATTAGCAAAGTTGTTTATCACAGATTGGCATGTCACTCCACCCTCACCCGTCCCGCAATATTCACGATCACGCGTCTTGATCGGCTGCGGCTGTCCGAAATGCTAATAGTGGCTGTTGGCGACGCATTCCCGCGCCGGTGGAACCGGGGCGAGGCATTTGCCGCAATCCGGATTCCGCGTGGCAGGACGATGCTTTCTTCAGTTACCCATAAGGAATCCTCGCATTCGATCAGGTATGAGACTTCGGAAGTTACACGGACCCGGCAATCCCGATTTCGGCTCACCGCCAGGATGCGCGCCGATTGCATTTTGCCGGCAATCTGCCGGGCGGTGGCGTCCAACTCGTAGATCTCCCGGGATCTCACCAGCGAAGGGACGGCCACCACCGCCGCAATCGAAATAATCGCCACGGCGACACATGATTCAAGAAGTGACATGCGCGTTGATGAAGCGCGAAGGGGTTGTTTGTTATTTCCAGATTTCGATCAACTCCAGAGTGAAACCCGGAAGTTCAGGATCGCCTGAAACGGATTGGGGTTGATCCAGGCGCTCAGGGTGCCGGCCGGGGCGATAAATGTGAACCTGTTGGTGTTTGGGATCGATCAGAAAACCAAGCCGGGCGCCGTTGGCAATGTACTCTTCCAGCTTTGCTTGCAGGTCCGGAATCGTGTCGCTCGGGGACCAAAGCTCGATCACAAAGTCCGGGCAGATAGGCGCGAGGGTTTCCTGGTCGTCGGGCGTGAGCGCGTCCCAACGTTCGCGTCGAATCCAGGATGCGTCGGGCGCCCGCTTGGCACCATTTGGCAGCGTAAAACCAGCATTCGAATCGAAGGAAACGCCGGAACGGTCGCTTACGGCCCAATTTCCAAGTTGTCGACAGATCTCGGCATTTCGAAAGCCCGTCTTGGAGTTCGTAGGAGACATGATTTCGATCTCTTTCCGGGCCGTGAGTTCGATACGAAGATCGGGATTGTCGCGACATAGCTGATAAAATTGTTCGGCGCTAAGTCCGACCGACTCGGCGTTAAGCACGAACTTGCCTGCACTTACCTGGGGGGCGATGAGCGGAACCCGTGCCATGTCTGCTCCTTGCAGCAATTATATTGCCGCCCGTCATTGTATAATACCCCACCGATGAAACCCGTTCTCCGAGCGGTAGGGGCCAGCGGTTTCGTGGCAGTATCGATCCTCCTGCTCTCGTGGACGACGTACTTCGCGCAACTCAACTCTACCGCATACGATTTCACTCTTCGACTCGCCGGTTCGGTTACGCCGACCAGCCCGATCGTTATCGTCGCCATCGATGACGAGAGTCTCTATCGCAACGGCGCGTGGCCGTGGTCTCGCGTAAAGCTCGCGCGTTTGCTCGATGGCATCGAAGCCGGCGGGCCGCGAGTCATCGGGATGGATCTGCTGCTGGACGAGAAGAAAACCGAGGAAGAGGACAACGCGCTGGCCGCAGCGATCTCAAAAGTGCCGTCGATCGTCCTGGCCACCCGGATCATTTCAGATAACGGAGTCGAGCACTGGCATCAACCGAACGAACAGTTTGTGCAAAAGCACGTGGCGCTCGGCCACGTCCACGCGGATCCGGATTTCGATGGCATCAGCAGGCGAATCTTTTCAGCCAAGGTTGCCGAAGGCCGCGTCGTACCTGCTTTCGCGGTGGTGGTGTTTGGCGCTGCGGGTCTGCCCGGGAAGAACAGATGGGAGCTGAGGGCCGGCCACGCCGAAGTCGTTCGGCCGCAGGCTTTCAACATTCGATTCATCGGCGACAACGGAAGTTTCAAACACGTTCCGGCCTGGAAGGTTCTGGATAGTGCAGTGAATCCGGATGTGTTCAAAAATCAAATTGTTTTGATCGGATTTACAGCCGAGGGATCGGATCTGGATCAGTGGTTCACGCCTTTCGCGCAAAGCGGACAGAAAATGAGCGGTGTCGAGATACACGCGAACGCGATCGAGACCCTCTACAACGGAAGCGCCATTGCCGAGGCCTCCGATATCGCCGTGCTCGCCGGGCTGTTCCTCATGGTGATGGGCCTCTGGTGGGTGGATTCGCGATTTGAAGGCCGCGGGTTTTATGCGGCCGCGGTCCTGGCCGGGCCGGCAATTCTGGCGTTGTCATGGCTGCTCATGAAGTACGGGAGCATGTGGTTACCGTTTCCGCCGTTCTGGGCGGCAATCGTCGCGGTGGTGCCGGGACTGGAAGTCGCCAAGCTGGTACTCGTGAATCGCGATCTGGACAGGAAGATAGAACGACTGACTGTAGCGGCGGTCTATGACCGCCGGATTGCCGGCGGTCATAGACCGCGGCTACAGTCGGAAGCGCGTCAGAAGATTCACACTCATCTTCCCGCCGGGAGCGAAAGAGACACATGGGTGACCGCCCTCGACGCCTACGAGCGGGAGTCCAAAAGCCGCGACGAACATCGGGAAAACCTCTTTGGGACACAGAGGCGAAATTCGCGTTGGAAGCTCGACGCCGTGGATTTCTTCAGCGAGGAACTCGTGCGTTTCCTTGCCTTTAATAACGCCATTCTGGCCAGCATCAAGGACGTCATTATTGTGAGCGATCCTGCCGGACGGGTTGTTTATCAGAATCCGGCAGCGACCCGGCTGGAAGGCTACCGTAAGGACCCGCCGTTCGCTCCGGAGTACTTTGCCTCGCTACTCGATGGGCGATCCTTTGTGACTGAATTTGCAGGGGTTATGGCAAAAATGGAGCCGGTGGTGATGGAGTTTGTCCCGGCAAAAAACGCCAGAAGTTTCTATAATCTGGTGCTGTCGCCCATTCCCGGAGCCGGCGTGGTATTCAGCATGCATGATGCCACGGCGCAACACGAATTAAACCAGGCAAAGAGCGACATGGTCTCATTAGTTTCGCACGAGTTGAGGACCCCCCTGACCTCCATCCGCGGCTACAGCGACTTATTGCTCAAGTACGACCTGGTCCAGGAGAAGGGCAAAGCGTTTCTCGGCACGATCATCGATGAGAGCCAGCGGCTGAACCAGCTCATTCAGTCGTTTTTGGACATAGCGTATATCGAGTCGGGACGTCAAAAGATCACCAAATCCGATTTTGAAATGGCACCCGTTTTCCGGGACATGCTCAACGCGATCGGGCCGGTGGCCGCAGAGAAGCAGATTGCCATTGAGATGCCGGGCGCCGGCGAAATGCGCGTTCGAGCGGACAGGCTGTTGCTTTATCAGGCGCTGATGAATCTGATCACGAATGCAATCAAGTACAGCGCCGCGGGCACGACAGTGCGGATGGGTTTCTCGAACGGCAATGACCGGGTTCGATTCCAGGTGACCGACCAGGGGTTCGGCATTCCTGCGGACGAGACATCCAGAATTTTCGAAAAGTTTTACCGCCGGGGAAACAAGGAGACCCGGGAACAAAGCGGGTTCGGTCTCGGACTGGCGTTCGTGAAAGAAGTCGCAATGCGGCATGGGGGCGACGTTGTAGTGGAAAGTGAGGTAGGTAAAGGCTCGGTGTTCACGCTGTGGATACCGAACTGACTCAGTATGAGCACTAAACCTAAAATCCTTGTGGTCGACGACGATCGTTCGATCTGCAAACTCATGGGATCGATCCTGGAGATGGAATCGTATCCCTTCCGTCTCGCGACCAGTGGTGAACAAGCGAGGCGAGCGATCGAGGAAGAGTCCTTCGATATCCTCGTCAGCGATATTTATCTCGGCGACGACTCCGGACTGACTCTGCTGGAGCGGATGAAGGCCGTCAATTCCGACGCCGAAGTTGTCATCATGACGGCGCATGGATCGATGGAAACCGCCGTCCATGCCGTCCACAACGGGGCATTCGATTACATCAGCAAGCCGTTCGTCGTCGATGAAATGCTGGGAATTCTTCACCGCATCGAGGAAAAGTTCCGCATGGTGGAAGACTCGGCCAGGACTCCGGAGCTCATCGAGAGCTTTCCGAATACCGAAATCATCGGGACCACGCCGAAGATGGTCGATGTCTATAAGAAGGTCGCCAAGATCGCACGCATCGAAGCTCCCGTCCTGGTGATTGGTGATAGCGGCTCGGGTAAGGAACTTATCGCGCGCGCGCTTCATGCCAACAGCGCGCGCGCGTCGGCTCCGTTCATCGTTATCAACTGCGGAGCGCTGACGGAAACGCTGCTTGAGAGCGAACTCTTCGGTCACGAACGGGGAGCATTTACCGGCGCCACCGGGGCTCGTAAGGGCCTTCTGGAGAGCGGGTCGGGAGGTACCGTCTTCCTGGATGAAATCTCGGAAACCTCGCTGACGTTTCAAGTGAAACTGCTGCGGGTTATCCAGGAGCGCGAGATCCGCCGCGTCGGATCGAATGAGACCACCCAGGTGAACATCCGGCTGATTGCCGCCACCAATCGCGATCTCCGAGAGATGGTCCGCAGTAACCAGTTCCGCGAGGACCTGTTCCATCGGTTGAACGTCTTTACCATCGCTCTGCCGGCCCTCCGGGATCGTGTCGAAGACATTCCAATGCTGGCCAGCTACTACATGAAAATCTTTTCTGAAAAGAATGGCAGGACCGTCCGATTGGCCCCGGAAGCTCTGGACGCGATGAAGCGGTATTCCTGGCCAGGGAATGTGAGAGAGCTAAAGAACATGCTGGAACGGGCGATAACCTTTAATTCCACCGGCGTGATCCAGTTCGGCGAACTGGAGTTTGGAGAAGCGTGCCCGGGAGCCGAAAAGCCTTCGGCTTCGCCTTCCGCCGCTGTCACAGGACAAGCTCCGACAGGCTCTCTGGACGAGATGGAAAGAGAGCACATCATCCGTATCTTGAAGGAAACAGGGGGCAACAAGAAGAAGGCGGCCGAGATTCTGGGTATCGAACGGCGGACGCTTTATAACAAGGCAAAGCGCTTGGGCATTGATTTCAGAGCAATCTAGGGAGTAACATGAGCCCGGTTTTATGCGCTATATCATGAAGATAACAAGAACTTTTCTCGGCCTCTTCGTTGTGTCTCTGGTTTTCGGAATGCCTCTTTTTGCCGGCAACGGAAAGCCGGAGTCTGACGCGACGCTGAAGGATGTCATCGCGGCTCTGGACAAAGAAGATGCGCAGGATGTGGAACGTTCCTTGCTACTGGCTGACCTGGTCCAGAAAGAATTCGGTACTCGAGAGGAAGAATTACGCTGGGCTGTGAAACAATCTTTAGGCTGGGGTGAGATCACCACTCTTGCGTATATTCAAGCAACCATCGGAAAAAGCTTTGCGGAAATGACCAGAGAAAATGCTCGTGATGATTTCTGGTCGTACGCCGGGAATGCCGGGATGAGTTGCGAAAAAATGGCTCGCGCGCTGGAAAGTTTTATGAAGCGGGCAGAGAGGGAACGAAACACGCGCATCTTTGAAAAATTGCGCGCGTCCCGGAAAGTCCATCCGCTGCCGGATCTGGGCAGCGGCTTTGGATTGTTCCAGGAAGCTCTGGACTTCCACCGCCTTGAGTCGCCATCACCCACCAAGATTCACGAGGGTGTAGGCGGCCTTGCTAAAGGGGAGAAATGAGAAAAGTTCTACCGTTTCTATTGGTGCTGCTTCTGCCTTCAGCAGCATTGGCGCAGGGAACATTGAAGGTTACTCACGTGAGCGGTTCGGTCCAGTGGAGGTCCGCTTTCAGCGGAGCATTCAGCCCGCTCACAACGTCCGCACAGACCGTTCAGGTCGGCGACGAATTGAAAACAGGGCCGGACGGAAACGTTTACCTTGAGGTGCCGGACGGCTCCTACATGGTCGTTTCCGAAAATACAACATTGACCATCCAGGATTACTGGAGCTCGAATCTTCGCAGCCTTGTGAACCTGATGATGGGTAAAGTCCGCTTCTATATCCAACGCCTGGGCGGCAGACCGAATCCCTATCGCGTCACTACGCCTACTGCTCTGATTGCGGTCCGCGGAACGACTTTCGAAGTGAACGTCGATGAGGCGCAGTTTGCGGAAGTCCGCTGCTTCGAAGGCCGCGTTACGGTGGAGTCCCTCGGCCTGTCGGATCGCGAAGTCATTCTCGATCAGGGTCGCAAGACGCTGGTTCGTCCGGGCGAATATCCTCTCCCTCCAGTCGGTATGGATGAACCGATCGCGCGGAATCGCGTCATACGCCTTGTAAAGAAGGATGGACCGAATACAGATTCCAAGGGCGCCCCTTCTGGGGTTGACGTCTTTGCACGCGATAATGACCGCTCGAACCGGGCTGCCGATCCGCTCCGCGGTCCTGCTTCGCGCACGAGCGACAGCGTCGAGCGTGGAAAGCCGACGCTGAATTTCCCGAATAAGTAGAAGCCAGGAAGCCAGAAGCCAGAAGCCAGAATGGGTGCGTCCCCGCTTCTGGCTTCCGGCTTCCTCTGTTACCCTAGAGCGGCATGTCGCTGAAGCACCATCTCGATACGTTCCTCGACAATTTCCCGAAGGAAAAACATCTTGGCAGCGATCCTGTTCAGTTCGTGCACCGTTATCAAGACCCGGTAGACCGCGAAATTGTCGGCCTCATTGCTTCCGTGTTCGCCTACGGCAATGTGAAGATCGTCCTGCGAACCGTGAACAACGTATTGAGCTATCTCGGCCCGGCTCCGTCACGGACAATAGCCTCTTTCGATCCCCGCAAGCACAGCCGCCGCCTGCGCGGCTTTTATCATCGGTTCAACACCAGCCGTGACCTTGCTGTCCTGTTCTGGATCATTCGGCGCGCCCTGGAAGAGTACGGCTCCCTGGAATCTGTTTTTGTTTCGGCTCTCTCTCCGAACGACACGGATGTTACCGGCGCGCTGGAGAACTTCTCCGGCACTCTGCTCGGCTTTGGCCACGAGCGATTTTATCCACGCGGCGAACTCAAAAGGGGGGTGGGCGTCCGCTTCTTCTTTCCGGCTCCATCGCAGGGAAGCGCCTGCAAGCGCCTCAACCTTTATTTAAGATGGATGGTGCGTCCAGAGGATGGCATCGACTGCGGTGTCTGGATGCGCATCAAGCCGCGCCAGCTGGTGATTCCGCTGGATACGCACATCGCTCGAATATCGAGTTACATCGGGCTGACAGATATGCGAAGCCCTGGTTGGCCGATGGCTCTGGACATCACGCGAAGCCTGCGAAAGCTTCATTGCGACGACCCGCTGCGGTACGATTTCGCGCTTTGCCATCTCGGCATCGCGGGCGATTGTCCGAAGAAGCGGGACCTGCAAAAATGTGCCCGTTGCCCCATTTTGGCAATCTGCCGGCTGTAGCCGGCGGTCATAGGCCGCCGCTACAGCTCCGAGCCGGATTTTTTTGGAAAAATACATTTTTTTTATTGCATTGAGGATGGCCTATGAGAATAATCCGTCCCGTTTATAAAGCGCCCCATGAAGGGAGTTTCAATGACCAGGGAAGGTACGGGACTCGCTGCTGATTCACAATTGATAACCAGCCTCTTCGCTTTGATTCCGATTCCGGTCGCGATTGCCGAGGAAAGCGGCCGCATCATTCTCTCCAATTCGGCGTTCACCGATCTTTTTCCGGGAGTTCAAAATATTCAATTGATGCCGCACCATGAGGTGGAAATTCCGGGCCGCGGAACCTACGAACTGGAAACCGTGCCCCTGAATGATCAGGGAATGAAGATCGTGTATGCGACGGAGATTACTAATGAAGTCCAGCTTCGCCGCCAGGTTGTCCACATGGAAAAGATGGCCTCTATTGGCCGGCTTGTGTCGGGTGTTGCACACGAGTTGAACAACCCACTGGCCGGGATTCTGGGATACGCGCAACTGGCTTCGCGGTCCGATCTCGATCCATCCACGGCACACATGATCGCCGTCATTCTGGCGCAGGCCGAGCGAGCGGGGAAGATCGTCCAGAATTTCCTGAGCCTGGCCGCAAAGACGGAACCGAAGCGCGTCGGGTTCGATCTGAACGACGCGATCCGAAACGTCATGCAGTTGCGGGAGTACCAGGAGAACGTCGACAACGTCATCATGACGACCGAGTTTTCCGATGGTCTGCCGCTCGCCTGGGGCGATCCGCACCAGCTCGAGCAGGTTTTCCTCAATTTGATCGTGAATGCGGAAGACGCCATCGACGACATGCAGCGGCGTCCGGGATCTATCCACATCAAGACCACCGTGGAGGCCGGTCATATCCAGGTAACCGTGACCGACAACGGCAGCGGCATTCACGCCCGCGACATGGCCCGCATCTTCGACCCGTTCTTTACCACGAAAGAAAAGCACCGTGGCACGGGCCTCGGCCTGAGCATTTGCGCGGAAATCGTAAAAGACCATGGAGGCGAACTCTACGCCTGGAGCACCTACGGGAGCGGTTCAACGTTCACGCTGGAATTGCCGATCAGGAATGAAATCGAAATCGAAGAAATTCAGCCGATTCGCGCATCGCAGGCCCACTCTCTGCGCGGCAAGCAGTTTCTTGTCATCGATGATGAGATCCATATCACGGAGCTCATATTCGATGTCCTTGCCCGCCAGGGTGCGAGAATCGATCTCGCCAACAGCGGCGTGGATGCGCTCGAGCACATAAAGAAAAAGAACTACGACGTGATTATCTGCGATCAGCGAATGCCGGGCCTCAGCGGTCAGCGATTGTATCGGATGGTCGAATCGTTGAATCCGGAGTTTCAGCACCGATTCCTGTTTGTGACGGGAGATGTGGTGAACGACCAGACGAAGCGGTTCTTTCTGCAGGCCGGCGTTCAGTATGTCCGGAAGCCCTTCCGGATCCAGGAACTGGTGGAAGCGATTGAGAAGGTACTCAGTCGAACTCAGCCACAGAATTTCTGAGCAAACCGATCCCTTCGACCTCGATCTCGACAATATCACCGGGCTTCATGAAAACCTGAGGGTTCCTCACGAAGCCCACGCCTCCCGGCGTGCCGGTGGCGATCACGTCGCCGACTTCCAGGGTCATCACCTGCGAAATAAAGGAAACCAGGTCGGGCACCTTGAAAATCATGTTCCGGGTGTTCGATTTCTGCATGGTTTTGGCGTTGAGCCGTAGTTCAATCGCCAGGCCGTCTCCGTCGCGGAGTGTCTCCTTCGTAACGAGGTAGGGACCTATCGGAGCAAATGTATCGAACGATTTTGCCCGGAGCCACTGGCCGTCGGAGAACTGAAGGTCTCGCGCGGAAATATCGTTAACGATCGTATAGCCGGCTACGTAATCGAGGGCATTTTCAACTCCTACGTGACGGGCGCGGCGGCCGATCACGACGCCCATCTCAGCCTCGTAGTCGACCTGACGGCTCATTGGCGGAATGACAATCGACTCGTTCGGCCCGATGAGGGCGTTCGCGTACATGCCGAACAGGAGCGGCTGCTTCGGAGTCTGCGCCTTGATCTCTTCGACGTGGTCCTTGTAATTCAAACCAATCCCGATGAGTTTTTGAGGGTGAGTGACGGGCGCACGGAAGATGATTTCGGATGCGTCGAAGAGATAGCTCTGAATGCCGCTGGACGAGCGCTCCAACCCGCGGAGCTGGTCTTCGAGAAGTTGAAGTCCATCCTTGACCTGCAGAACTTCTTCAATCGTAAACACGACTCGCGGAAATTCCAGGAGGTCGTCGCCGATCGCCTTGGTAACGTCAAAGCACGTGTCGCCGAAAGCGCACCCCAGCCGGACCAGGGTTGGGGAATTTTTCCGCGAAAAATTCATGAATTTCACGCCGTCCTCCTAAGAATTGGCCTAAAGGTCAATACAGGTGTCAAAATATAAATGTACCAACAGAATGCCACCTCTTGACTACAAACCAAAGTTCCAAGAAATCGACCATCGAAAAGCAATCCTGTCCCTTCGCTGGCTGGTCATTATCCTGGCTTCGTATCTTACGCTGTTCAGCTACATCGGCACCGAACGATTTCCGATGGTTTTTGCCGCTGCGGCAGCTTTTTCGTTGACCAACGTCCTGCTGACATTGATTCCTCGCCGCTACTTCCTGATGAAACGAGTTCAGCAGGGAATCGCTTTGCTGGACTTCGTATTTGTTTCCACGACGTTCTATCTTTTGCGCAATCCCGAGACCTACCTGTACCTGGCGTTTCTGGCCGTGTTCCTGCTTGCCGTGGTATGGCACGACTTGAGGCTCGTGCTGTTCTCCTTGTTCGTTGTGAGTCTGCTCTTCGGTGTGTTCAGTTATTTCCGCCTGTTTCGCTTCCAGACGGATGTCAACATCGAGCAGTTCCTCAGGCTGGCGCTGTTTTTTGTGGTTTCGATTTTCTACATCTTTCTTTCAGAACGGCTGACCCAGGATGCAAAGGTTTCCGACGCACTGCTGGAAGAGAACCGCCTGGCCGGGGTGATGGTCGAAATTACGCGTGCGCTGTCCTCGTCGCTCAACAGCGTGGAGGTCCTGTTCGCGATTGTCTCCAGGCTGCGGGAAGTCCTCGACGCGCAGGAGTGTTCGATTGTACGTATCGATCCGAAGACCGGTAAGGCCCAGATCATGGTGAAGTCTTCAGATCCGGCGTTTCGCAACGTCCCGATCGAGCTGTCCGACTACCCGGAACTCAAACGGGCTTACGATTCCGGGGAACTGTTTTATCTTCCCGACGCCAGCCCCGTGGGCATCATCGCGGTTCCGATGATCGCGCACGAGTCGGCTCTGGGACTCATTTACATTCGCTCGACAACCCTTGGCCCGACCTTATCCGACTCCAATGTCCGGTTCTTCGAAGTGATCGCGAGCACGGCCGCAAATACGCTGCGTAATGCGCAGCTATTCGAAGAAGTCGAACATCGCGCTCGCACGGATTACCTCACAGGATTGTCGAATCACCGATTCTTCCAGGCGACGCTGTCGGTGGAGCTGGGCAGAGCACAGCGGCACAATCGATCCCTGTCACTGCTGATCATCGACCTGGACTTTCTTAAGGAAGTTAATGACCGGTTCGGACATCCCGCCGGAGACACAGTCATTCGATCGGTCGCCGAAACGATCCGCAACAATTGCCGCGAAATTGACTTCGCGGCCCGCTACGGGGGCGAAGAGTTCACCGTGATTCTTCCGGAGACGTCGTTGTCCACCGCCATTCAGGTAGCAGACCGGATTCGTGAACGAATCGCGGCCGAGGTCTTTTCGGGAATCGGAAGTATCACGGCATCGATCGGCGTTTCCAACTATCCTGTGAATGCTCTCAGCAAAGAGGACCTCATCCGTGTGGCCGACCAGGCGCTCTATATCGCCAAAAACGGCGGCCGCGATCGCGTCGGGTATTTCAATTACCAGATGATCACGCGGTAAAAACAAAGACAAAGAATTAGCCGCGAATTACGCCGATTACGCGAATGGGGCGCAAAAACAATTCTTGATGCGCCCCATTCGCGTAATCGGCGTAATTCGCGGCTAATTCTTTGTCTTTGCATCTTGGTTTTTACACCTCCGTTGACAGGTCCCCCTTTTATTACGTAAGGTCTGCGCATGCCGGCCAGTTCATTTCTGAAGATCCGCGGTGAGGTGCCGCGCGGAGCTTCGATTGTCCTCGGAGCCCTCCCGATTGCTTTCATCTTCCTGTTGTGGTGGCTGTTTACCTCGGGAGCGCCGGAGGAGCGCAGAATCGGGCCGACGATACTGCCGAGCCCCGTCGAGGTTGTACGGAGCGTCCCGGAGCTTGTTCAGAATCGCGATCTCGTCCACCACGTCTGGGCAAGCGTCCGGCGCGTGGGACTCAGTTTCCTGTTGTCGTTGACACTCGTGCTGCCGCTCGGGATCCTGATGGCTTCCTTTCGCAGTGTTGGCGCTACTTTCTCTCCCGTCGCGACGGCGAGCGGATACATCCCGATCGCAACACTCGTACCATTAACGATGTCGTGGTTCGGAATCGACGAACTTCAAAAGATCATGTTTCTCGCGATGGCTTTCGGAATCTATCTGCTCCCGCTCGTCGTAAAGGCCATCGAAAACGTTCCGGATATCTACCTCCGCACGTCGTATACGCTGGGGACAACGCGCCTGCAGGTGATCTACCGCGTCCTGATTCCGATCGCTCTTCCCGACTTGTGGCACGCGATGCGACTGGCTTTTGGCGTGGGCTGGACTTATATCGTTCTGGCGGAAGTGGTCGTGATGGTCGATGGTCTCGGCTTTCTCATCCAGAATTCATTCCGCCGAGGTCCGCGTGAGCACATCTACCTGGTGATTCTCGCCATCACGCTGATCGCCTGGATTGCGGACCTTGCCTGGGAGCGCCTGGGGCGAGCGTTGTTTCCCTACCGCCGGAGCCGCTCGTGAGCGCACAGGATTCCGGAAGACCGCCAATCGTGGAGTTTCGTGGCGTCACCGTTCGCTTTGGATCGGTCACGGCAATACATGATGTGTCGTTTGCAATCGTGGATTCGCCGAATCGCGGAGAGTTCATCATCATCATCGGTCCCTCAGGTTGTGGAAAAAGCACGGTCCTCAACCTGATCGCGGGATTTTTGCGCCCCACCCAGGGCGAGATTCTCGTCCACGGGGTGCCGGTTTCCGGCCCTGGACGAGATCGCGGAATGATTTTTCAACAGTACAGCTCATTCCCCCACCTTACGGTGATGGACAACGTGCTGTTTGGGTTAACCGTCAACAAGGCTGAAATGGGGCTGGATCACGCGGGACGCGTGAATCGGGCGAAAGAGTTGATCGCTCAGGTTGGTCTCAGCGGTCACGAAGCGAAGTATCCGCATCAGCTTTCCGGAGGGCAGCAGCAGCGCGTCGCGATCGCCAGAACGCTGGCCATCGAACCACGAATTCTGCTTATGGACGAACCCTTCTCGGCGCTCGATGAGCCTACGCGGTTGGAGATGCAGGAACTCCTGGTCGGCATATGGCATCGTATCCAGCCTACGATCTTCTGCGTGACGCATAGCGTAGCCGAGGCGGTATACCTTGGCGAGCGGTTGTGGATCTTCAGCCAGGCTCCTGGGCAGATCGCCTATGACATCCGCGACGAGATTCCGTTTTCCGCCGGCATAGCACCGTTGAAAGCTCAGGAGCAGCCCGAATTCAAGATTGCGACCGCCGCCGTTACCGAGGCTTTCCGGCGAGTTTTGGAAGAATGAAGAAGGCGAACGTAGAATGAACGTTGTGACAGGAAGAAACCGAATCTTAGCCGCGAATTACGCGAATGACGCGAACGGGCGCCCAAAGAATCTATTGATGCGCCCGTTCGCGTCATTCGCGTAATTCGCGGCTAGACCATGAAACCCACTTTCTGGGACTATGTCCGGTCCGCGTTCAATGCCCGCCCAATGGGCATGTTCGTTCCGCCCAACTGGATTGGCCTCGGTGTGTTTGGTTTCCTCGGTCTTCTGAACCCGGGGTTCTGGATCATTGGGCTTGGACTGGAGCTCGCCTACCTCGGCCGATTGGCCACGGATTCTCGATTTCAAAGGCTGGTTGAGGGCGAAAGGCTGTTGGGCGAGCGGCGCCGCTGGCAGGAAAGACTCGCCGATTTGATCCGCGAACTGCCGGCGGAAGATCAACAACGCTATCGCGCCCTCGAGCGGCGTTGCGGCAATATCCTGGAGCAGCAGCTGCGGGGAGCTACGCTGGCGCCGGCACTGGAGGAACAGGGTGAAGGTCTCGGGAAGCTGGTGTGGATTTATCTGCGGCTGCTTCTCACACGGGAATCCATCAAGAAGATCATTCAGGAATCTTCGGGATCGCAGGAGGACGCCGCGCGAATGGAAGAACGAATCGAGAAGCTGCAGCTTCAGCTCAAGCAACCTGCAATCAGCGAAGATCTGCGCAAGAGCCTTACCGCGCAGTGCGAGATTCTGCAGCAGCGGGTCGAAAAGAAACGCGAAGCGGTCGAGAAGCTCGCATTTCTCGATGCGGAGCTTACCCGCATCCAGGAACAGGTGGAATTATTGCGCGAGCAGGCGGTCCTTTCAACCGATCCCGAGGCCGTTTCTCAGCGGATTGATCAAATCACGACAACGCTGGGCGGGACAAGTCAATGGATACGAGATCAGCAGAAAATCTATGGCGCGATGGAAGATCTTCTTAACGAACCTCCTCCCCTCGTCGTGTCCAGTTCGAAGGAATCGCAATGAACAACGAATTGCCCGGCTGGGCGGAAGAGATGCGCGAGCTTTTCAGATCCGGCTCGGTCGCGCAGTTTCTGATTCACGGAAACATTTTTGACGTTGTTCCCGCCGGGGAACCGGCGAGCCGGCGGCTTCTATCGGTGAAAGCATTCCTCGAGGGCGTCATGTTCGAAGCCTATGACGCCGTCCTGGAGTACGACCGCGGCAGAGGAATACGGCTGATCAAGGGCGGCGAGGACTGGGGAGACTGGTTGAAGCAGGTACTGGGAAATGAAGCTTCAACGTTGCAAACGCGCGAACCCGGAGTGGCTCTCGAGATGATCGACCGTTATTTGCTTCGCACCCTGAACCTTCAGGCAGTGCGAGGGCGGGAAGGAGCTCCTCAGAAGATTGCCGTGATCATCGATTTTGCGGAATTTGTCGTCCCGCGTGGGGATCCGATTCAGCTCACCGGTCCATTCAGCGCGAACGTGGTCAAAGTTCTCGGGTGGGCGAACGATCCTGCTATCCTTCACTCGAACATTGTCACCGTTCTTCTAACGGAGGGCCTGCACGATCTCAACCCACTGGTAGTTGAAAATCCTCACGTCGCCACGCTCAAGATACCGCTGCCGGACGAAGCGGAGATGCTCGACTATCTGCAGACGCTCATCGCGACACAATTTCCTCAGCTTCCTTCGAAGTGCGAGGTTTCCATCGAAGTTCTGGCACGCCGTTTGACCGGCTTGAGCCGCGTCGGCGCGCGAAAAGTCCTGTCGACCGCTCTGGCAAACGATCGTGCAGTCAGCGCTGCGTGGCTGATGCGAATGAAGAAGGACCTGATCGAGCGGGAATGCCAGGGGCTTCTGGAGTTTTTGGAATCTCCGTTCACGCTGGACCAGGTCGCCGGTCATGATGCGGTGAAGGCATGGCTGCGCGAAGATGCGGTGTTGCTCCGGCGCGGATTGATGAACGCTCTCCCGATGGGCTATCTCATCACCGGCCGGATCGGAACCGGAAAGACATTCATCGTTCAATGCTGGGCCGGCGAGTTAGGCATTCCCTGCGTGGTCTTCAAGAATTTTCGGGACCGCTGGGTTGGAGCCACGGAATCCAACCTCGAAAAGATATTCTCAGTCCTGCATGCGCTTGGCCAGGTTGTGGTGTTCATCGACGAGGCCGACCAGGCCGCCGGGAAGCGCGGGGGCGAGGATGGTGACAGCGGCCTGTCGGGACGCGTGTATGCCATGCTCGCCAAAG
>QHXD01000043.1:12821-20203 GCA_003223895.1 Acidobacteriota bacterium | reverse complement strand
GTGGGTTTTCGCGACATCGCGTCCCGATCTCCTTGAAGTGGATCTGAAACGTCAGGGACGTCTGGATGTACACATTCCATTATTTCCTCCACAAACGTCGGACGAGACTCGTGCCCTGTTGCTGTCGGTCGCGCGAAAATTGAAGCTTCCTCTCGATGACAGCGACATACCGCCGCTTCCGGAAGGGATTGTTCTCGGCGGTAACGAAATCGAGGGCATCCTTGTCCGTGCCTTGCGAGCTTATGAACTGTTACCCGAACCGCGTTCGACGCTGAAGGAAATACTCGGGAAAGTATTCGGCGAGGTACGCCCGAATGCTCACACGCGAAAACTCGAATACATGGACCTGGTCGCCGTGAGGGAATGCACGGATTCCCGCTTCCTGCCGCCACGCTATCGCGAGCTTAGCCCTGAAGACCTGGAGCAAAGGATCGAGGAAACCCGGAGATTTGTTTAGCATATGAATCTGCTTGGCATCCTGCGAAAGTTCGGCGATCGCGTGGGCATCATCGAACTGGGGCCCGAATCGCCGCGGTTGGACGCTCCAGTCAAGATACAGACTCGTGCCGTGACGCTTTCCGAACTGGCGACAAAAATACAAATCGCCGGAGTGGGGAAGCTTGCCGAGTTGCCGGCCGAGTTGTCCGTGTCGTTCGAAGACATTTACAGGGCTGCCGGAATCCACCCCACATCGACGGGATGGACCGTTGAGCGGCTTTACGAATTCCTGAACAGCGATGCCATCCGCGCGATGGACCGGCCCACGGCGCAGCAGGAAGCGCTTCGTGTCCTGGCTGCCGAGAAAGTCGATGCCGCGGATCTGATCAAGGATGCTGTGGCCCGTGATCAAGCGCTGGATGCGTACCAGGACTTCATGGCCAGGAAACGAGAGCCACGGATTCGGGCCCTCGAAGATCAACGCAAACGGCTCGAACAGGAAATCGCCGCTGAAGAAGAGAGCTGGCGGGAGTGGCAGCGGCGGAAACGAGCGCGCGAACATGAAATGGCCCATGCCGTCGGGTATCTGATCGATGGGCCGGTGATTACGACGGATGAAGAGTGAGGGGGGCTCTTAAATCACTGATCACTAATGTCCACTGTCCAATGACTAATGAACTTGAGGATTAGGATTGAGAAATGAAATTGAGGATTGACCAATGAACGGATTCTTCAATCCTAAATGCTCAATCTCATTTCTCAATCCTCAATTTCATTAGTCATTGGGCAGTGGCCATTGGTCATCAGTGATTTGAAAGCCCTCTAAGCTACGAAAACTCTTAGAGTTAGCCCATTCCTTTTACTTTAAATGGAACTATTCTAGAATGCAGTTCGTTTCACAGAAAGGGTGAGGGCACTATGGCCGTGATGGCTCGTATTGGCAGGCTGTTCAAGGGATTCTTCGGACTTTTTATCAGCGGGCTCGAAGAACGCAATCCCGAGGCGCTTATGGAAGCGGCCCGTCAGGAGTTCCGCGACAAAATGGCGCACTACAACCTGGCGCTGGCCCAGATGGCAGGCGTGGCCGAGCGCCTGAAAAGCCAGATCAAAGGGAAGATGGGGCGCGCGCAGGAACTCGAGAGAAGGATTCTGGCGAACCATCAGGCCGGAAACCTGGAATTGGCCGGCACGCTTGCTCGTGAACTTCAGGAATTGAAAGCAGATCTGACGACCGATACTCAAGAGCTTCAGGAAACGGAAAACGCCTATCAGGGCAATCTCCGTCAGGCCAAACTGAGCCAGAAGGAATTCGAGGAGAAGATCAACAGGCTTCAAAAGCAGCTCTCCCAGGTCAAGATCAAGGAGGCCCAGGCCGAAGCGGCCGCAGCTCTCAGCAGCGTGGCTTTCAAGGTAGGCGACCTCGGGGACTCCATGAAGACCGTAGAAGAGATCCTCACCAAAAGGTACGAGAGGTCTGCAGGCAAAGCGCGGGTTGCTGCGGATCTCGTCGACATGGACAAGATCCAGGAAAAGGAAAACGAAAGGAAAGCTCTCGAGCAGACCGCTCTTGCCGAATTCCTCGCGAGCCAGGGAATTCAGTCTGCAGCGGCCCCAGAGGGTTCTGCTACCGCGAAAGAAATTGGTCCGGTCCGACAGGGAAGTTGAGGTAATGGATGAACGCGGGCTGAAGCCCGCGACTACATTTGGGATCAGCCCGCCTCCTGAATGTAGTCGTGGGCTTTAGCCCGCGTTCATCCACGCTGGAAACTAAAAGGGAGGAATGAACCATGGCCGAGGAACGGGCACGGCTGACACTGGCAGGCAAGCTCCTTTCAATCCTGCTCATTTTGGGTCTCATTGGAACCGGAGTTTACGTGGTGGGTCGCCGGGGAATTGGAGGCGGAATCGGAGGCGGATCTTCGTCCTCCCCAGCCGCAGAGTCGCCTCAGACCGAAGCGCCGGACGCCAAGGGCGTGACGACGGTCAGCGAATACAAGTACGTGCCGGGCGATCGGCTTCCCGCCGTCAAGGGAGTGAGCCAGTACAAGTGGGATCCCAAGGAAAAAATTCTGCGTTTCTCCTACAACGTCTGGTCAGGATGGCTTCCTGTCATCGCTGCCAATCACGGAACGAAGCCGAACGCGGAGAGCGTGTTCTCGAAGAAGTACGGCTTCCGGGTTGAAATGGTGCTCATGGACGATCCGGTGGTCGCCCGCGACGCGTTCGCCTCAGGCGAAGTGCAAACGCTTTGGGGAACCGCCGATATGATGACGCTGTTCGCGCCGGAACTTCAGCGTGACTCACGCACATCCCCGCGCGTCGTGCAACAGATCGACTGGTCCAGCGGCGGCGACGGAATCGTCGTTCGCAATGCCATCCGTTCGGTGAGCGATCTAAAAGGAAAAACGATTACGCTCGCACAGAATTCGCCCAGTGAATATTACCTGACCTCGCTGCTGCTTTCCGCGGGACTTCGTCCCAGCGATATCAAGGTGAAATACACGGCAACCGCTTTCGAGGCCGCGGCAGCATTTGTCGCGGACAAAAGTGTGGACGGTTGTGTCTCCTGGGCGCCCGACATTTACAAGATCCCCGAGCGCGTTGCCGGCACTCGCATCCTCTCGAGCACCGCGGATGCCAACAAACTGATTGCCGACGTGTACGCGTTCCGTGCCGATTTCGCGCGCGACCATCCGGATGTTGTCGAAGGGCTGGTCGCCGGCATTTTCGAAGGCATGGACATGGTGAAGGAGAAACCGGAAGAGCCCGCAAAGTGGATGGCCGACGCCTTTGGAATGAAACCCGAAGACGTCATGGGGATGCGCAATGATGCTCACCCGACGAACTTCGCAGAGAATGTGCAATTCTTCCTGAATGCGTCCAACCCAACCAATTTCGAGCGCACGTGGAAGGGCGCAGCTTACGTGTATCGCGAGCTGGGACGAATCAACGCGCCGGTCCAGTTCGATCAGGTAATGGATTTTTCGGTCATTCAGAGCCTTCAGAAGAAGGGAACATTCGCCCATCAAACGGACGAGAGTGTTGCGTCCTTTACTCCAGCCAGCTTTAGGAAAACTCCGGCGGAAGCGCCACTCCTGACGCAAACCATACGCATTAACTTCTATCCGAATTCGGCGAACCCTTATGAGCCTGCTCGTGACGAAGTCGGCACCGCAGTCGCGGGCAAGCTGTACGACCCGAACGTCGATCCCACGCTGGAACAGGTCGCGCGACTTTCCGGGCAGTTCGCTCGCGCTGTCATCCTGATCGAAGGTCATTCGGATTCCAGCATGAAGGGGAAGGTTCCCGTGCAGGCAGTGCGGGATCTTAGTCTCGCCCGGGCGGAGGCGATCAAGCGGGCGCTGATCGATAAATATAAGTTCGACCCGAACAAGTTCAGCATCGAGGGAAAGGGATGGGACGTTCCCGCGGATCCCGCCTCTCCCGGCGATCAGGCGCTCAACCGCCGTGTGGAGATCAGTGTTTTTCCGCCGGAACAGAAATGAGGGCGCGTCGCCAATTCGGTGGATTTTCGAATGCTCTGCTCTTGTTTGCGCTGATCGTGGCGATCAATCAGGCGAGGAGTTGCGAACAACGTCGGCCGCCGGCCTCGTCTCGCGTGTCCACACCGGTGAGGAATCCCGTTCAGGATATGCTTCGGCCCGTGGCTCCGGCCCAACGCCGCGAAGGGATTGCTGCCGCCATCCTCATCGATACGTCCGGCAGTATGCAGGACCGCGTCCAGGACACCGATGGGATCCAGCGGCGCAAGATCGATATCGCACAGCGCGCCGCGATGAAGCTGGTGAGTCAGTTCGACACATTTGCCAGGGAGCACCCCGACCAGGTTATCAACCTTGGGATTTACGAGTTCAGCCAGCGTTACAGAGGCTCATCCACCAGGACCGTCGTCAAATTGGGTCCACCCGATCCGGCGGCCGCCGGGCCCGCAATATCGAAAATGGTTGCGGAGGGCGATACTCCGATCGGGGATGCGATGATTGTTGCCAAACGCGACATCGATGCGACGGGCCTGTCGAAGCGGCACATTCTGGTAATCACCGACGGTGAAAACAACAAAGGATATTCCCCTCAAAACGTGACTCAAATCATTTCAAGCCAGGCCCCGGAGGATCGCGCTTCCATTTATTTCGTGGCGTTCGATGTTGCAGCCACAAAGTTCGATTCCGTCCGGGATTCGGGTGGGCTGGTTCTGGCCGCATCGAATGAAACCGACTTGCAGGGAACATTGGACTATCTGTTGTCCGGCAAGATCCTTGCTGAACAGCCTCTCGCCAGGTAAGAAGCCAGAAGCCAGAAGCCAGAAGCCAGAAGCCAGAGGCCAGAAGCCAGAAGCCAGAAGCCAGAAGCCAGAAGCCAGAAGCCAGAAGCCAGAAGCCAGAAGCCAGAAGCCAGAAGCCAGAAGCCAGAAGCCAGAAGCCAGAAGCCAGAAGCCACAATAGAAGAATCCCCATTCTGGCTTCTGGCTTCCTTGGCTTCTGGCTTCCTCTTCCCTCACACCTTCATGTACGCCAGCCTCGTCTCGAGAAGCCGCGACAGCCGCGCGATGGGCAAACCCAGCACGAAATAGATTGCGGCTGTGAGCAGGCCGATGCCGATGTAGTCGTAGTTGGTGGCGGCGAGCTGGCCATACATTTTCGTCAGCTCGACCATCGTAATTACGGACACGAGTGACGAGTCTTTCAGCAGCGCAATAAAGTCGTTCGTCACCGGAGGAATCACAAGCCGCACTGCCTGCGGCAGGATGATTTTCCGGATGGTTTGAATGCGCGTCAGGCCCAGTGCCAGGGCGGCGTCAAGCTGGCCTCGCGGTATGGACTGGATGCCGGCGCGGTAATTCTCCGCCTCGTACGCCGCGTAATTCATGCCGAGTCCGACAACCGCCGCCCAGAACGGCGAGAATCGGATGCCGAGGGACGGCAGACCATAGAAGATGATGAACAGTTGAATCAGCAGGGGCGTCCCACGGATGATTTCGATGAAGCCGATGACCAGCCACGAGAAACTTCGCGGCGCAAACACCCTTAGCACCGCCAGGAACAGGCCGAGGCTGATGGCAACCGCCATTGAGGCGGCGGAGATTTCGAGAGTCACGAGGGCGCCGAGCAGGAGCAACGGCAGATACTGCCAGTACTGCGCCAGCCGTTCCCTAAACGTGCGCTCCGTTCGAATCGCGTCGAGATAGTCGCGGTAGCGAACGGCGTTGTCGTTGGTGACGGGGTCGCGGTCGCCAAAGGTCTGGGCTGTGGCAGCGTTGTAAATGCCCCAGTCGGTGTAGATCTTCCTTAATGTGCCGTCCCGTCTCAAGGAGTCGATCGCCGCATTGATCTGCTGCAGCAATTCATCGTCGCTTTTGCGGATGCCGATGCCGAAGGACATCCGCGCGGAAGCAAGCTCGAGGTTCCGCACGCGCGGCCCGCTTGCGTAATAGAGCGCGATCGGCGTGTCCATGACAACGGCGTCCACGCGCCCGAGATCGAGATCGATGTATGGCTGCACCTGGCTGTCGTAGCTGCGCACGGTGACGCCGCCGAGATTCCGGACGTACTTTTCTGCGAATGTCACCTTGAGCACTCCCACGGTGTGTCCGCGCAGGTCTTCGGCGCGCTGGATGCGCAGGTCGTCCAGACGCGTGGTCATCGTCAGCGTCGAGTAGAAGTAGGGAGTCGAGAAATGAATCCGCTCAGCGCGCTCCGGCGTGATCTCGAGGCCATTGATGACGACCTGATATTCACCGCGCTCCAGCCCGGGAACGAGCCCGTCCCACTGGTTTTGCACGAACCGAGCGGTACGTCCCATGCGCGCGGCGAGCGCGTTGGCCAGATCCACTTCGAACCCGATGATCTTTGCAGGATTGCGTGGATCCGGAAAGGTATACGGCGCTCCGCCTTCTGCATCCGCCGCCCAGACCAGCTGCTGATTCTGAGCCGATGCAGCCGGTACGGCTATGAGAAAAGCAATCCAGAGGTAAGCAATGACTTTCATAATTTCCCGAATCTACAATAGACCTATGGAGAACGGAACGCCGTATTTCATCGAATTCATTGACGTGTACAAATCCTTCGACGACAGGAAGGTTCTTGACGGCGTTTCATTCGGCGTCAGGAAAGGCGAAACCTTCGCCATTCTGGGTCCGAGCGGCGTTGGAAAGACTGTCCTGCTCACGCATGTTGTGGGTCTCAACAAGCCGGACAGGGGAAAGATTATCGTCGCCGGCGTCGACATCACGAATCTGGGCGAAGACGAGCTGGCAAAAATTCGAAGGAAGGTGCAACTCGTGTTTCAATCCGGCGCCCTGTTCGATTCAATGACCGTCTGGGAGAACGTCGCGTTTCCGCTCACCGACACCGGCCGTGCGGATGAGGAAGTGGAAAGGCGCGTGGCAGAGAAGCGCGCCGTTGCCATCGCCCGGGCAGTGGCCGCCCAACCGGAGGCGATCCTGTACGACGAGCCAACGACGATGGTGGATCCGCTGATGTCTCAGACCATCAACAAGCTGATTCGCAAAATGCAGCGCCAGCTAGGCCTCACGCAGATGGTCGTTACGCACGACATCGCCAATTGCGCGGAAAAAGTTGCGGACCGGGTGGCGCTCCTTAACGAAGGCAAGTTCGTGTTCATTGGCACGATCGAAGAGCTTTATGCGAGCGACCATCCGGTGGTGAAAGAATTCGTGGAAGAGGACCGGATTCGGTTCGAGCAGGAAAAACAGCCGACGTAAGTACACTTTTTCGCTAATTACTGTGACGTATTTGATGGGCAAGCCGCATTCCCCTCCTTGCAAAGGAGGGGGTGGCTGCGCCATTAATAAAATGCTGCGAAGCCACCAAAGCGGCGCAGACGGGGTGGTCGCTCACACGCGATGTTTCAAAACGCAGTCCGCAATGTAATCTCTGAGCGACCACCCCGTCCGCGCCTTTTCG